>NZ_JAMXXS010000008.1:0-114340 GCF_024129595.1 Acinetobacter lwoffii
ATCCTGGTCGTTAAAGTGTTTGTTTGCACTCATATTTTAACTGTTAGGACTCAGGTTTTTTTATTTAAAGCAAACTATGGGACAGCAGTGCCCAGTTGGGTGCTTTTTTAATTTGTCATGCTTATTTTTTCGGAGCAGGAACAGAAGCCTCGGTAGTAATGTTCACTGTAATTTTATCGCCCACATTTGGAACATAACCGCCTACCCCAAAGGCTGAACGGTTAAATGAAGTGGTTGCATTGAAACCAATCGTTTGTAATTTGGTCATTGGGTGCACGCCTTGTTTATTTAAAACTGCGTCCAGTACCACAGGTTTAGTGACATCTTTTACGGTTAAGTTACCGGTGATTTTGTATTTGTTTTTGCCTAGAGCCTGAACTTTAGTACTTTTAAAAGTGATATTCGGATATTTGGCAGCATCAAAAAATTCTGCTGTCTTAATATGGTCATCCAGCGCTTTCACATTCGTATTAATGCTTGCAACCGGGATATTCACATTGACCGAAGAATTCGCAGGTTTTGCATTATCAACATTAATGGTACCCTGGATGTCACTGAAGTTTGCAGATGGTGTAGAGAAACCAAAGTGGCTCCAAGAGAAAACAGTTGCTGAATGAGTCGGGTCAATCGTATAGGCCACTGGTTTTGCCATAGAAACTGTTGCTACAGATGCGACCGCCAAGCCTAATGCTAATGTTTTGAAATTCATGTTTTTATCTCACGTTTTGGATGTTATTAAGTGTATAGAATCTGGAACCGTTTACAGCCCTAAAGATAAAACGTTTTGTTGCAGTGATGAAACGATAAAATTGTAAGTTATTTTTTTAATTTTTGAGCTTTAATCCATACGGTACTGGATGAATCCAGTTTTCTTGGCGACTTTGTTATACAACGCTTGTGCCTGATGATTTGATTCCTGAGTCAGCCAGTAAACCCGGTCGCAATTACGCTGCTGTGCAACCTGATAGACATGTTGAATCAACTTACGCGCCACACTCTTTCCCCGATAGTCAGGATGGGTAAATAGATCCTGCAAATAGGCATAAGGTCTTACTGTCCAGCTACTATTATGTTCGATAACATGCACAATCCCCACGACCTTTCCATCCATCAGCGCCGCAAAACCGTACATTGAATCTAATTCATAATTGGTTAATTTATCCCAGGTATTTTCACTTACCTCTTCAGAAATTTGCGTCTGATAAAAGCGTTGATAGTCTTGCCATAAAAATAGCCATTCTGCCTGTGATATTTGCTCTAAAGATTTGATCTGGATCTGGATCTGGGGCTGTATATTCATGTTTAACCGCTTCTTTGGCTTATTTCTTTAATTTAAGTCATTTCGATAGTAGTCGCTGAATTTTTATAGCGGCCTAAACTTAGCTTTATCTCATCTGGTGCTCATAAGCAACCTGTCAGATGAAAATCATCCGGCATAAAAAAAGCCCCAATCAGGGACTTTTCATGCTTTATGTTTAAAGTTTTTCAACCAGAATACGATCAACCTGTTTTAGGCCAGTCGTCTTTTCATGATTTTTACGACGCACTTTAATGACCTTTTCTTCGGCTAATTCTTGCAGCATTAAATCAACTGCAACCATCGCTTCAAGAGCTAACTCCTGTCCGATCCACTTGAGTTCGCCTGCATCCATTAAAATAATTTCATCGTTAATTTGTTCATACAAGCTCATGTTCATCTCACTCTTTCATTTCGACTCTGGGAGAACTTTCTAACGATTGCCACATGAAAACAACGCTAAAAAGCGAAAAAATAAAAGACGCCCCAAAAATGGAGCGTCTTTTAAAAAACTGCTTAATCAGTTGATTATGCAGTAATCTCTTTTATAGCTGCTACAACTGCTTCAGTAGTAATACCGAAGAACTGGAACAGATCTTTTGCAGGTGCAGATTCGCCATACGTTGTCATACCGATGACGCGACCATCAAGACCCACAAATTTCCACCAGTAATCAACATGTGCAGCCTCAACAGCAACACGTGCACGAATATTCGATGGAAGAACCGCTTCACGATAAGCTGCATCTTGCTTCATGAATTCTTCAGCACATGGCATAGACACGATACGCACGCCTTCAAGCTGTGCATAAGCTTCCATTGCCAGAGATACTTCAGAACCAGTTGCAATGATGATGGCTTTCAATTCGCCTTTTTCTTCAGCCAATACATAGCCACCTTTCGCAGCGTTCTCAATTTGAGCTTGAGTACGGGTTTGGAATGGCAAGTTCTGACGAGAGAAGATCAATGCGGTTGGACCTTCAGCACGCGTTAATGCAGATTTCCAAGAAATTGCTGCTTCAACGGTGTCACATGGGCGCCATGTATTCAGGTTTGGTGTACCACGAAGGGATGCGATCTGCTCAACAGGTTGATGCGTTGGGCCATCTTCACCCAGACCAATTGAGTCATGCGTATACACATGGATCACGCGCTGTTTCATTAATGCAGACATACGTACCGCATTACGTGCATATTCCATAAACATCAGGAATGTTGCTACATAAGGGATGAACCCGCCATGCAGTGCAACACCATTCGCGATTGCAGTCATACCGAATTCACGTACGCCATAGTGTACGTAGTTACCTGCCGGATTGTCCTGTACGCCTTGCGCGCCTTTCCAAAGGGTCAGGTTAGAACCTGCAAGATCCGCAGAACCACCTAGAACTTCTGGCAATAATGGAACAAGTGCTTGCAATGCATTTTGGCTGGCTTTACGCGTTGCAATTATTTCAGCTTTGGCATTCACTTCTGCAATATAGGCATCCGCTTTTGCAACGAAGTCAGCCGGTAATTCACCAGATAAACGACGTTTAAATTCAGCGGCTTCAGTTGGATATTTTGCAGCATAAGCAGCAAATGTTTCGTTCCAAGCTGCTTCTGATTCAGCACCTTTAGCTTTCGCATCCCAAGCTGCATAAACATCTTCAGGAATTACAAATGCTTCATCAGTCCAGCCTAGTGCTTCACGAGTCAAGACGATTTCATCATGACCGAGTGGTGCACCATGACTGTCTTCTTTACCTTGCTTGTTTGGTGAACCCAAACCAATCACGGTTTTACAGATAATGATGGTTGGTTTAGCAGTTTCAGCTTTCGCCTCAACAGTTGCCTGACGGATTGCATCTGCATCGTGGCCATCAACTTTAATCACTTGCCAGCCGTACGCCAAGAAGCGTTGTTCTGTATCGTCAGAGAACCAGCCTTCCACTTCGCCATCAATCGAGATGCCATTGTCATCATAGTAAGCAATCAGTTTGCCTAGACCCAATGTTCCTGCCAAAGAACATGCTTCGTGAGAAACACCTTCCATCAAACAGCCATCGCCAAGGAAGCAGTAAGTGAAGTGATCTACAACTTGGATGTCGTCTTTGTTAAATTGTGCAGCTAGGGTTTTTTCAGCCAGTGCAAAACCAACAGCATTCGCGATGCCTTGACCTAAAGGACCAGTCGTCGTTTCAATCCCTGGTGCATAACCCAATTCCGGGTGGCCAGGTGTTTTAGAATGAAGTTGACGGAATGCTTTAAGATCCTCAATCGAAAGATCGTAGCCCGTTAAATGAAGAAGCGCATATTGAAGCATAGAGCCATGGCCATTTGACAATACAAAACGGTCACGGTTTGCCCAATTCGGGTTGGTCGGGTTATGGTTCATGAATTCACGCCAAACCACATCAGCGATATCTGCCATCCCCATTGGAGCACCTGGATGTCCTGAGTTTGCTTTTTGCACAGCATCCATTGCCAATACACGAATTGCGTTTGCAATACGACGTTCATTAAGCGGGGTTGTCATAAATCAGAGTCCAAAATATTCAGAAATAGGAAATGATGAAAAGACTTTCAAAACTGCTGTCTATTGTCTTAAAAAAACAGCGAGGGGTAAAGACTAACCAACAATATTTATCAGTTTATTGAGTGTCTCTTGCCTTATCGTACAATTATTCCACATTTCTTCTGCGGCTTCGGTTCTCTGTGCTGATTTTCAAATTGAATTATCCCGCATTTCCTAGTTAACTTTATTGTCTGTATCTACAATTTAAGCAGATAGACAGGATTGAATTTATGCTGATTTTGTCTCTATTTCATAGGTCTCACATCATTATTTTTGAAGAAAATCTATACAATCCCCTGATCTATTCATAATGTAATTTGTATTAAATTTTATAAAATATTGGCAGGATTGTTTGATATACAGGTGAAACCTAATTCGCTTAGGCTAATTTCCAACCTCGGCAGACTTATTGTCCCTGACAGTCTTTAGGCAAATAGCGCTGTTGAATATCAGTGGAATAACATTTGTCACTATGAACATCAAAAGCGACTGATTTCCCGCGAATGGCCATATCGACTCCCTGCTCTCGTATCTTGAACTCTATCCGGCAAGCGGCATTAATAATGACTTTTTCGATATATTGACCATGCCCACCAATCTGGCGTCCGGCATCACAGTGCTGATCCGAAGCAATAAACTGGGTTCGATATGCTCCAGCCTGTTCAAACACTTCGGCCAATTGATTACGCACGACATAAGCTTGATAACTCATAAAAGCCATCGTCACTAAAATCGCGATAATGATGAGCACGATCAGCACTTCAATCAGGGTAAATGCCTTTTGATACATGATTTCTGATCTCCTTACAGTCTTGCTCCAAGAAGTCCATAGCAAAAGATGTCGCCATTCCTAACCAGCTAATGTGGAAGACTTAGCGCTAATATGAAGATATACCCGAACATCAACAAGACATTTGGTCGCAAGGCGCACAGCCTGAATCTGCTTTATTGATGTAATGATCACTTGCTTAAGTAAATTTTGAATTTTGAGCTTTGTATTTTTTCTATCGTCTATTTTTTTAAGATTTAATCGGAAATCTAAGCATTTAATTTTCTGACAGTCTGACGGATTAAAATATTGTTGCTTCATATTCCTCAATCAATAATGCTGTCTAAATAGACATATCAATTTTTTTAATTCTATTAATCAATTAAAAACACAATAATTTGAAACAATTTCGACCAATTTTGTCGTGTTAAGCTAGTCCTAGAGCGCAACTCGATGTAACATATCGGGTCTTTAAAATTAACTGTGATAGGACTATGCGCGAGTACGCTGTATTTACTTCGGAATCTGTAAGCGAAGGCCATCCAGATAAAATGGCTGACCAAATCAGTGACGCTATTTTGGATGCAATCTTAAAAGAAGACCCATATGCACGGGTTGCTTGTGAAACGCTTGTAAAAACAGGTGCGGTTGTACTTGCCGGTGAAATCACAACGACAGCAAATGTTGATTTTGAGGCAATTGTACGTCATACCGTAAACGGAATTGGTTATCACCATTCTGATCTTGGTTTTGATGGTTCAACCTGTGCCGTGATCAACATGATTGGTAAACAGTCACCTCAAATTGCTCAGGGTGTAGACCGCCAGAAACCTGAAGATCAGGGTGCCGGTGACCAAGGTTTAATGTTCGGTTATGCAAGCCGCGAAACTGATGTATTAATGCCTGCGCCGATTTCATATGCGCATCGCTTGATGGAAAAGCAGGCTGAATTACGTCGTAATGGCACCTTGCCATGGTTACGCCCAGATGCAAAAAGTCAGGTAACTTTTGCTTATGAAAATGGCGTACCAGTTCGTTTAGATGCAGTCGTTCTTTCAACTCAACATGATCCTGAAATCACTCAAGCAAACCTGAAAGAGGCTGTGATTGAAGAAATCGTGAAGAAAATCATTCCTGCTGACATGTTCCATGCAGACACCAAATTCCACATCAACCCAACGGGTATGTTTGTGATCGGTGGTCCTGTAGGTGACTGTGGTTTGACTGGCCGTAAAATTATCGTAGATACCTACGGCGGTATGGCACGTCACGGCGGTGGTGCTTTCTCTGGTAAAGATCCATCTAAAGTTGACCGCTCTGCTGCGTATGCAGGTCGTTATGTGGCGAAAAACATCGTTGCTGCTGGCTTGGCTGACAAGTGTGAGATTCAGGTGTCTTATGCGATTGGTGTTGCTGAGCCAACTTCAATTTCAATCAATACATTCAATACTGCAAAAGTCTCTGAAGAATTGATTATTGCACTGGTTCGTGAACATTTCGACTTACGTCCATATGGCATTACCCGTATGCTTGACCTGATCCAGCCAATGTATAAGCAAACTGCTGCTTATGGTCACTTCGGTCGTGAAGGTTCAGATACTGCATTTACTTGGGAAAAAACTGACAAAGTGGAAGCGCTTAAAGCCTCTGCTGGTCTATAAGTTTTTCTTAAAAAAAGCCTGCATCATGCGGGCTTTTTTATGTCTTTCATTTCTTCATTTTTAGAATTATCTCTGGCTCATGATGCCAAATATCTAAATACCAAACTTCATACTATAATCTGCATGTCGAATGATAGTTTTGAAGCTCCCCTCTCTGTGAATATCACTATTCCATGAAACTTTAAACAACTTCCGACTGTGCCATTACAGTATAAGTATCGAAAAAAGTTACAGTTAATCAACAAATGTTGATCTATTTGCTAGCATAAATCTAAACAAATGGCTGCTAAATTAGATTGCAGCTCTACAACAACAAAAGGATATTACTCGATGAATAAATTACTGATTGCTTTAGGTTTGGCGACCACTGTTGCCTTAGTCGGCTGTAGTAAAGAAGAAGCGCCTGAAACCGGCGCAACCACAGGTGAGCATTTAGAAAATGCAGCCAATCAAGCCGGTCATGATATGGAAGATGCCAGCCGTGAGGCTGCGGTAGAAACCGAACGAGCAATGGATAATGCCGCAGAAAATACTGCTCAGGCAGCGGACGAAGCAGCTGCTGCAACGTCTAGAGCAGCAGATGCCACTGCGGAAGCAGCACGTAAAGCAACTGCAGCAACAGCTGCGGCAGTTGAGGAAGGTGCCGGAGAAGTTCGGGAAAAAGCTGAAAACTGATTTTAGGATTCAGCTTGATGTTTAAAAGCCTGCGATTGCAGGCTTTTTTATCAGAGATGATTTTAAATATCGAATTATCTAAATTGAAATTGCATTATTTCTTGATGGGATCAATTTTTTATCTAAATGATTCGATAAAATCAAATAAATTGATAAAACTTATCAAGTATTAGAATGACTTAATTGTGATTGAATCGGCAAAACGGGCTGCATTTAAACTGAAATTCAGTAGAATACCAGCCTTTATTTTTAAAATTTAATCTCCCATGTCAGTCATTGTTGCTGCTTCCCAACGGTCGAATATTTCGGTCTGGGCAGCTTTTATTTTGCTTATCATAGGTACAATCGGTGCCTATCAAATCGTAGGCTTAAATCAGGCCCTATTATTTTTGGTTGGTGGTGCACTGGGCATGACCCTGTACCATGCTTCATTTGGTTTTACTTCGAGCTGGCGTGTCTTTATCAAGGAACGTCGCGGCCGTGGTTTACGTGCGCAGATGATTATGCTGGCGCTGGCAGTTTTACTGTTCTTCCCCGCTTTAGGTGCAGGTGAATTGTTCGGCAACCCAGTCAAAGGCAATGTTAACCCTGTTTCCATGTCAGTCATGATTGGTGCCTTTATTTTCGGTATCGGTATGCAGCTCGGTGGCGGTTGTGCATCAGGTACCCTGTATACCGTAGGTGGCGGTAGTGCACGTATGCTGGTGACGCTCTTGTTCTTCTGTATCGGGTCTGTGATTGCGACCTCCCACCTTGACTGGTGGTTTGCCCTGCCACATCTTGAGCCTATTTCACTGGTAGAAAGTTTAGGCGTCCTCCCTGGATTGCTGTTGAGCTTTATCGTTTTTGCCATCATTGCTGCGGCGACTGTTTATTTTGAAAAGAAACGTCATGGTAGCCTGGAAATTGAGCCACGCAGTGAATATCAGGGCTGGAAGCGCTTTGTTCGTGGTCCATGGCCTCTGATTTGGGGCGGTATTATTCTGACCTTGCTCAACTTTGCCACTTTGGCACTGGCAGGTCGTCCTTGGGGCGTGACCTCTGCGCTGGCAGTTTGGGGTGCCAAAGGTGCAAGTCTTGTAGGTATAGACGTTGCATCATGGGATTATTGGCAACAGGCGGGTAATGCAAAAGCGCTGGCCAACTCACTCTGGTATGACATTACCTCCATGATGAACTTCGGCATTATGCTAGGTGCTTTGTTGGCGGCGAGTTTGGCAGGTAAATTTGCGCCGAATTTCAATATTCCAAAACGTTCACTGATTGCTGCTGTTGTAGGTGGCATAATGCTGGGCTACGGCGCACGCTTAGCTTATGGTTGTAATATCGGTGCATATTTCAGTGGAATTGCGTCGGGTAGTCTGCATGGCTGGTTATGGCTGGTCTTCGCTTTTATTGGTAACGGGATCGGGGTAAAACTTCGTCCGATTTTCTTCTCGGATGAAAAACCGCAGTCTGAAAAACTGACCGGTTGCTAATGCTTAAAATCAAAAAAGCCCATCTGTGATGGGCTTTTTTCTGGCTTTAGGATTTACAGCGCAGCTTTTAAATTACAGCCATAACCCATGGTCTGCTGAACCTGACGATAAGTCGTATAACGATCCAGAATAAAGGTATAAAAATGATCAGCATCAGAGAAATTAGCTTTTAAATTTTCATTCTTGGCATTGGGCAATTTAATGTCATCGACCAGTTCCAGATTGTAATGTCCCAAACGGAACATATCGGCAAAATAACTATTCATCATATCGCAATAGGCGATTTTACTAGGTTTTAATGCGGTACTGCTAACGAGATGCTGGTTCAAGCTTTGCAGATTATTGACATCTAAAGGAAACTGGTGTGCGAAAGCAATGCTTTCGACTTTCTTAAATTTCTGAAAGTCTTGGGCTAACTGGACATTGAGTGCATCAAAACGTTGCTGCAGTTCCTGTGCGGTCTGAACCTGATATTTGGCTGGATCTACGACCGGTTTTTGTGGTTGTTCCGAACATGCAGTTAATCCAGTGAGCAGCGCTAATGACGTTAGCCATACCTTCATGTTTATACACTCAATTTAAATATACCAATGCTTATTATGCCTGAAAGCAGCTTGATGTACTGTTTAAAGTAATTTCTCATTCATATAACGCCAGTAGCGCTTTGGCACATATTGAATATGCAATTTCATGTTCTTGCGCGCCTGAATATTCACACTGTTGAAATAATCTTTCCAGAGCTGATCGTATAGCAGCTCTTGATCATCCAGTTCAATACTGAATGACTGACTATGACCAATCCGGATTTGTGGATCGATTATTTCCACGTTCATCTCGACCTGATGCATTTGCCTTAAATTATAATAAATACCGTAATTACGCTGCTCATCATAAATCAGCCAGCTTTGATCCTGATAACGCTCCTGAAAATGTCGGGAAATAATCGGCAAGACATTAAAGTCCGGTCTGACCAGACTTAGAAACAAGCCATCTTTGGCTTTTTTAAAGCGCACGAAAGCCTCCATGCGATGCTTTTCCCGTCCCACTTGCTTGGCCCATTGCGACATGCCGATCACCGCAGCATGACCATAATCTTTATCGACTGGACGCTGGTTTTGAAAGACATAGACTGCAAAATCAAAAAGAGTCTGGAACGCTGCTTCCTGCTCTGACAAAAAGGTATAGTAAAAAGCACGCAAACTGCTGGAAGATACTTTCTGCTTTAATCCCTGCCACACCCGCTGCCCATGCTGATCATTAGAGGCCACATGGATAAATTCATCAAATAAACCTGTTTGTACTTGAGGATTGGCCGTCACTATCACGTTAAATTCTTTAAACTCGAAAGCACGAAATACACAACTGAGCAGACCCGTCATGCTGCCATCAAAACAGTAACTTGCCACTAGAAACCAAATCCTAATTGAGGTGAAAGTTGCTGCTGATATTTGGATTGCCCTGACATCAAAATTTGCTGACGGATCTGATGGGATTTCTGATCTTTCCTAAATTTTGGTGTATCCGCACAGCGGATAAAATGCTGCGCCCGGTTATAAGCCACGCCCATGCGTTTTAGCTGGTCAATATGAATCTGTCCAAAACGCCGGGCCTGTACAATTTTCTGGGCAGAACGCACCCCTATGCCAGGTACCCGTAGAATCATTTTATAGTCGGCACGGTTAATATCGAGCGGAAAGGCTTCAGGATGACGCAAGGCCCAACTGAGTTTGGGATCAATCTCCAGCTCCAGATTCGGATGCTGCTCATCGACAATTTCATCAGCAGCAAAGCCATAAAAACGCATTAGCCAGTCGGATTGATACAGACGATTTTCTCTTAATAATGGTGGTGCTGAGCCGATGGCGGGTAAGGCTTTCTCTTCAGGGTTAATCGGAATATAACCAGAGAAATACACCCGTTTCAGCTTGAATTCCTTATAATGCTGATCAGCCATCAAAATAATGTCCTGATCGGTTTCACTATGCGCGCCCACCACCATCTGTGTGGTTTGTCCGGCAGGTACAAACTTGGGGACTGACTTAATCAGCTTGCGTTCATCTTTGAGCTGGATCAACCGGTCACGTACAATGCCCAAGTCTTTTTGTACTTCAGCATGGGTTTTCTCAGGCGCAAATTTTTGCAGTCCCGCTTCCGTTGGCATTTCCAGATTAATACTCATACGGTCGACATACAGCCCAGATTCGGTAATGATCTCCTGTGATGCACCCGGAATAGTTTTCAGATGGATATAGCCATTAAAGTTTTCTTCGAGTCTAAGTTTTTTGACCACCTGTAGCATCCGTTCCATGGTGTGATCGGCCGATTTAAAAATTCCCGAACTGAGAAACAGCCCCTCAATATAATTACGCCGATAAAAATTCATGGTCAGATCGACGACTTCCTGCACGGTAAATGCTGCACGCTGGACGTCATTGGAACGGCGCGAAACACAATAGGAACAGTCAAAAATACAGACATTAGAGAATAGAATTTTCAATAAGGACACACAGCGGCCATCTTCGGTATAACTATGACAGATACCATTCCCGGTATTGCCCACACCCTTGTCTTTATTTTTACGGTTGCTACCACTAGATGAACAAGACACATCATACTTGGCAGCATCGGCTAAAATTTGCAGTTTTTCACGGATACGATCAGACATGAGCTCAGAGAATATGTGACCAAAAGGCTATTATAAGGTGTTCAATTCTAGGCTAATAAAAGTTCTATCTTTTTGGCGACGTAGCGTGTCGCAAGAAATGTAAATAACACGTAACCCATGCTGCAGTATTTCAAAATAAAATAACCAATATGATTTGCTTAATTTTGTGCTCAAAGGCAAAGTAAAAGTATAACAAGGAGCAAATCTATGTCTTTATTAGAAAATCTCGGAATTAAACACCCTATTTTCTTGGCACCGATGGCAGGTGTCTCTACACCTGAGCTTGCTGCCGAAGTGTCAAATCAGGGCGGCTTGGGCTCACTGGGTCTGGGGGCCAGCAGTATTGAGGCTGCACGACAACAGATTTTAAAGACTCAGGAACTGACAGATTGCCCTTTTCAGGTCAATTTTTTCTGTCATGACACTGTTCCTGTAGATGAGGCTGTAGCGCAGGCATGGATTGCACAGTTTAAAGATAAATTTGCCGAATATGGCGCTCAGGCACCAGATCATTTGGAGTGTATTTATCCGAGTTTTAAAGACAATGATGACTTTCTGAATCTGATATTAGAAATCAAACCGCGAGCAGTCAGCTTTCATTTTGGGATTCCACATCCGCATCAGATTCAAGCCCTAAAACAGGCCGGGATTCTGACCATGGTATCTGCCACTAATTATGCCGAAGCTAAAGCCATTGAAGCAGCCGGAATTGATATCATTATTGCGCAGGGTATTGAGGCTGGTGGCCATCGCGGGATTTTCTCGACCAAGTTTGATGCTTCAGTCAAAACCTCCAATCTGGTGAAGCTGATCAAACAGCATTCTTCCTTGCCGATTGTAGCGGCAGGCGGGATTATGACGGGTGAGCAAGCGCGTCAAATGATGGATTTCGGTGCAGATGCCGTGCAACTTGGGACTGCATTTGTGCAGTGTAAATCTTCTAATGCCAATGATGCCTATCGTAAAGCCTTATTTTCCAAGCCACTCACTCAGGTGAGTGCCAGTATTTCCGGTCGTCCTGCACGCGGCATCATTAACCACTGGCATATTGAAGTGGATACACCCGATCGGCTGGATGTTCCGGCTTATCCATATACTTATGATCTGGCCAAGCAATTACATGCTGCTGCTGCCAAACATGGGGATCAAGGTTATGGTGCATTCTGGGCAGGTTCGAACGTGGCACAGATTCGTGAAATGGAAGCTTCCGATCTGATTAACCAGCTCGTACTGGAAATGAAGCATCTTTAATTATTGAATCATAAAAAAACCTCTCACATGGAGAGGTTTTTAATTTATCTAGAATTAGCGTGTGACACGATGCCAGGCATCTTTAACTGCAAATTTAGCTTCTTCCCAGTTGAGGCGGGACTCACCTTTTAACTGTTCCCATTTGGTACGCAGTTCAGGTTCAGCACGATCAAAATCCGTATCATGCTCATACATTGGACGGTTTTCATAACCGACTCGATAAGCACCGCGATAATCACGATCATAATCTAGATCGCCATATGTGCTACGCGTTTCATTGAAATACGGGCGATTATGATACTCATCTCTCCAGTAATTATCTTCTGCACTCAAATGATCTGGATGTCGATAATTATTTGCCTCAGGCAAGTTCTCTGGATGCTGGTAATTATCTGTCTGCTTCCCATGATCAGACGTTGCAATGTCATTACCTGCAATACCGCCAACAACACCACCGATAATACCACCCACCACTGCACCTGGAGGGCCACCTACCAGACCTGCAACTGCGCCTACCGCAGCTCCACCCAAAGTACCGGCACTGGTCGCAGTCAGATTATCTTCACCTTCATTCATGTCTGGAACACGAGGATTATCTTTCACGGGTGTATTCAAATCTGGACGCGCATTGGTATCAGTCGGATTGATATTCAGGCCTTCACTGCGTTCTTGTGGCAATTCCGTTGACGTTTTATGGCTAAACTCTGTGACTGGACGATTGGTATTTGTCATTACAGATCTCCCTCAATGATGACGATAAACAAGATGGATCACATCTGGTTTATATCTGGATAGGTTCATCATAGAGGAAGCTTGAGTAAGCAATGTCCAAGTCCTGTCCAGTTTAAGTGAACAAACTGTGCTGCTATGTATTAGACAGGCTGAAGTGTAAACAGAATGCAAAAATCCGCCTGCTCAAGATAAAAAAGGTAGGGATTTCATGCAAAAAATATTACATGATTCGCTGAATTTTGCCCGTCATTACTTGGTTTCCAGTAAATTCACCTGCTCGACCTGTACATCATTCATGGTTAAACCATGTTCTAGCAGTGCATTAAAATAATCTTCTACCACACGATACTGGTCAGCGGTATTTTCTACCTGATACATGCTTTGACGAAACTCGTTACTGGAACGCAGTCCTTTGGTGTACCAGGCAATATGTTTACGGGAAATCCGGCAACCGGAATACTCGCCATAGAACTCGTATAATTCTGTCAAATGTCCCAATAGAACATCTTTAACTTCCGCAATACTCGGGGCATCCAAGTGTTGACCGGTTTTTAAATAATGGGCAATTTCACGAAAAATCCAGGGCCGACCTTGGGCTGCACGACCAATCATAATTGCGTCCGCACCGGTATAATCCAGCACATATTTGGCTTTTTCCGGACTGTCGATATCACCGTTGGCAATCACGGGAATATTCAACATTTCCTTTACGTCTTTGATTAAAGAATAACGTGCGGTATTCAGGTACATGTCTTCACGGGTACGGCCATGTAAAGCCAGTGCCGCAATCCCGGCTTGTTCAGCACGTTTGGCGACCCGCATAATATTTTCCTGACCATTCAAATAACCAAGACGGGTTTTTAAGGTCACTGGCACATCAACTGCAGCCACGACTGCATCCAGAATGCGTGCAACTAGATCTTCATCCTGCAATAAAGCAGAACCGGCAAGCCGGTTACAGACCTTTTTGGCTGGGCAGCCCATATTAATATCAACAATTTGTGCACCATTGGCCACCTGATAACGTGCCGCTTCAGCCAAATCATGCGGGTCTGAACCGGCAATCTGCGCTGAAATCGGGGCCAACTCTCCATCAAAATTGGCACGATATAAGCTTTTTTTACTCATGCGCAAAGTTTTGTCAGACGTCATCATTTCACTGACCGCATGGCCTGCACCAAAGTATTTGCACAAGGTTCTAAACGGACGGTCGGTCACACCTGCCATGGGAGCGACAATCAAATTGTTTGACAGTTGATATGGACCAATATACATATAAATTCATCACTTTTTTGATGGGCATAGTATACTGCATCTGCCTTATTCGCTCATCTTTTCAATTAATTTACGACACCATGAATAAAACTTTCGCTTCTTGTTTTTCTTTTAAGTCATTGTCTGTACTTGTACTTTCTCTGGGTCTTGCCGGTTGTGGCAATGGTTCATGGTGGTCAAAAGATGATGAACCGACACTTGAAGTTGAACATATTCGCAAAGCTATTCCAAACCGTGTCAACCAACGTGAGTCTTGGGCACAAGATATTTATGACATTACCGAACAGCTCGGCATTCCTCAGACCAAGGAAAATGTTTGTACGATTGTGGCAGTGGTTGATCAGGAATCTAACTTTGTTGCAGATCCTACTGTTCCGGGTTTGGGTGAAAAGGCGGTTAAGGAAGTCCAAGGCCGCCTTGATGAAAAATTCAAAGATAAGCTTGGTCAAGCAATTGGTGGCACAGTTGCAGGATATTTCCAGGAAGTTCTCAAGAACCATCCGAGTCCTGAAGACAACTACTTAAGCCAGATGCGCCGGGTCAAAACCGAACGTGAACTCGACGAATTATATCGTGAAATATTTGATTATATGTCAAAGCATTATCATGTTAGCGCCCTGACTGGTGCTGCCAAACTGGTCGGTCAGAATATTGGCGAGAAAATGAATCCAATTACCACCTTGGGTTCAATGCAAGTACATATCAGCTATGCGAAAGAACATAAACGCCAAGGCGGCAATATCGCAGAGTTACGTACCGATCTCTACAGTCAATATGGCGGTCTGTATTATGGGATTCATCGCCTGATGATGTATCCGGCGGATTATGACAAGCCAATTTATCGTTTTGCGGACTATAACTCGGGCATGTATTCCAGTCGAAATGCCGCTTTTCAGAGCATGTTAAATGATTTAACTGAAGCCGAACTTGATCTGGATGGCGACTTATTGCTCTATACTAAAGATGGCGCGATCCGTTCGCAGAAGAGTCAATCTGAGCGTGAGTTAATCAGTGTTTTTGCCAAAAATAATTTTATTATCACTGAACGTCAAATCCGAGCTGATTTAAAGAAAGAAAAAGATAAAGACTTTGAAGATACGATGACTTATCGTGGTGTCAGCAAGCTTTATCAGGAAAAAACGGGTAAAGATCCTATCTATGCCATTATGCCTGAAGTGGTCATTTCCGGACCAAAATTAAGTCGTGATTATAATACTAACTGGTTTGCTACCCGCGTCGATGGTCGATATCAAACATGCATGCGCAAAATCAAAAATCTAAAACTCTAGCCTTATTTGATTTTGATGGAACCCTGTATCTACATGATAGCTTTACCGGGTTCATTTTCCATGCCTTAAGAAAACGGCATATTGTGAAACGCGGCATGCAAATTTTGCCATGGATACAGGCCTATTATTTAAATTTCTATCCGGCACACCGCATGCGACCCAAATTGTATGCCAGCATGTTTAAAAACAGTGATGCAGAGGAAATTCTGCAATTAGCTCAGGATTATGCACAACAACTAATATTCAAGTTGAATCCGAAATTATTAGAACAACTTAAACAGCATCAACAATTAGGACATGAAGTCGTGCTGGTATCAGCCTCATTGGATTTGTATCTTAAACCGGTGTGCAGTTATTTAAATATCGATTTAATCTGTAGCGAAGTTGAAATCAAAGCTGGGAAATTGACAGGGTTTTATCAAACTCCTGACTGTAGTAACACACAAAAGAAAATTAGAATTCTAGAAAAATATAATCTGGATAATTATGCTGAAATTTATGCTTATGGGAATAGCAAGGAAGATATAGAAATGCTCAGTCTGGCGCAGCAAAGCTATTTTGAGGGTCAAGATCAACAGCTTCCAAAAATTAATATTTCAGCTCATTCGATGCCATATTAGTCCTTTCCATTCTATAGGGTTAACCAACTAAACGCGTTTAAACAACGCTATAAATGACAGATTAACTTTTTTTACTTTATGCCTTGAAATCATCTTAAATAGCTTCGCAATCAGGGCTTTTACTTTCTGTAAGTATTAGCCTCCCAAATAAAAAAAACCACTTCATTTGAAGTGGTTTTTTAGCTTTAAGAAAAATTACTTCTTAAACGGAAACGCATATTTCACAATACGTTTGATTACGCTGCCATACTGTTTAACCAAGCTAGCATTGTTATAGTTCAAACCATATTTTTCACAAACCGCCTGAACCTTTGGCGCCATTTGACGATAGCGACGTGCAGGTACATCAGGATACAGATGATGTTCAATCTGATGACTTAAATGACCCGTCAAGATATGAAACGCTTCAGAACCAGTCAGGTTTGATGAACCACGGATCTGACGCATATACCAGTGACCACGACTTTCATTTTGCAGTACCGATTTCGGGAATACTTCTACATCTTTGGTAAAGTGGCCACAGAAAATAATACTAAAGGTCCAGATATTACGCAGACCATTGGCCACCATATTGCCGGTCAAAACAGGTAAAGCCGCAGGACCTGCGATGAGTGGGAAGAATACATAATCTTTAAACAGCTGTTTACCGATTTTGCTCTGCATTGGACGCCATTCTTCTTTGGTCTGCTCTTTGCTTTTACGGCCTTTGAAGTATTTACCCAATTCAAGATTCTGAATCGCAACACCCCACTGGAACAATAAACAGAATGGCACTGCATAAATTGGTTGTAGTAAATAACCCGGTTTCCAGCGCTGTTCCGGGAACAGGCGTAATAAGCCATAACCGATATCATCATCCATACCTTTAATATTGGTATAGGTATGATGCTTAAAGTTATGAGTTTGACGCCAGTTGTCTGAAGTCCCTACGATATCCCATTCATAGGTCTGACCATTGAGTTTAGGATCATTCATCCAGTCATACTGACCATGCATGACATTATGACCCAGTTCCATATTTTCCATAATTTTGGCAAAGCCTAATAAGCCTGTACCCAATAACCAGGCTGGCGGGAACCAGCCTGCAAACAGCAAAGCACGACCGGCAATCGATGAATAGCGAATGGTTGAATAGACACGACGGATATATTTGGCGTCTTTTTCACCCAGATCATCTAGCACTTCTTGTTTAATTGCATCAAGTTCACGTGCAAGTTCATCAAGTTCAAACTGGGTTAATTCACGGTTTTTAGGATTTTTAAAATACTGTAATTTTACTGGCATATTCATAGGATAAAACTCGCTTATAAGTCGATGACAAGGTCAGTCTGCGCTGAGTTAATACAAATTTTGAGCAGGTTACCGGGTTCGGTATTTTGCGCACCGTTGACCAAATTCTTGGTCGAACCTTCTACTTTATTGCAGGCACATTTATTACAAATGCCCATACGGCAACCATGGGTCGGTTTAATATTTTGCTGTTCCAGACTCACCAGAATGGACTGGCCTTTTGGAATGCTGACAATTTTTTTCGACTGGGTCAGGGTGACATTAATAAAGCCGGTATCCGATTGATCCGCCAAGCTCATGCTAAATGCTTCACCTTTAAACTGTTTTGCCTGAGCAAAAAGCTGTTCTGCTTTAGATACAAAACCTGAAGGGCCACAGCAATATACGATGCTATTTTCCAGATTTTGCAGATCGGTCAGATAGGTTTCATCAAGACGTGCAGCAGCTGGCTGTTCTTGAGTGGCATACACATGAAATGAGAAATTTGCATGTTTTTGAGCAAGTTCTTCAAACCGTGCTTTAAATGCGGCATCCTGATCTTTTTTAACCCAGTACCAGAGAGTAACCGGTGCAGATAGTTCACCTTTTTTGCTCAAGCTTTCCAGCATACTGAGCATTGGGGTAATACCACTCCCTGCTGCAAGCAAGATCAATGGACTCGTCTGCACAGGCAAGGTCATATCACCATAAGGCTGACCAAATTCGATCACATCACCCACTTGTGCCTGTTCTGCAAACCAGGTACTGACTTTACCGGCATTGACTTTTTTCACGGTCAATAAAACATGTTGCGCATCTACACGGGTCAAACTATAGCTACGTTCATAACGGATGCCGTTTACCACCACATAGACCGGATGATGCTGCCCTGCTTCACCAAACTTAAATAAGCGATTCACTTGAATTTTCAGACTCAGCATATCCTGTGCTGCATTTTCTATATGCACGATCTTGCCTAATGGCTGATTCAACGACCATACAGGATTGAGTTTCTGAATCCAGAAATTAATCGCATGCTGATCGATTACACTGTCAGACAGTGCATTCAACGGCGTTTTAAGTTTTTGGAGTACATGCATCGTTTGCGACATCACCTTGGGTTTTTAATTATTATACACATGTATATATATTTGTATATACAACTGTATTGTTTCTAATCATTTCACAAGCTTGACTGGCTCGGTTATAATAAAATGATTCATGCATGAACCTATTGATGAACGAGCCTTCAATGAAAATAAGCAGTGACGCATCTTTATTACAATCGAAAAGCATTGATGAGCCGATTATCGTACGGAGTGTCGGTCGCAAGGCCACCATTACCAAGGAAGAACTGTTTCAGGCTGCGTTGAATCTGATTGGGCCACAAAAAAGTATTTCCTCTTTAAGTCTGCGTGAAGTCGCGCGTGAAGCCGGTATTGCACCGAACAGCTTCTATCGTCATTTTAAAGACATTGATGAACTGGCCATTGAGCTGATTGATCGTGCCGGGATTGTATTGCGTCAGATTTTGCATGAAGCACGTCTGCAAGCTTCTCGCCAGAACAGCATTATCCGCAGTTCTGTAGAAGTCTTTATTGCCCAGCTGGATGCCGATGAAGGCAATCTGAGCCTGTTATTACGTGAAGGCTATACTGGCTCCAAGTCTTATAAACAGGCGGTAGAACGCCAGTTAAATTATTTTCAGCAAGAACTTCAGGAAGATTTAATTCGTCTGGAACGCCTAAACAATAAGAAGTTATTTCATCCCGATATTGCAGCCAAAGCCATTACCCAACTGGTCTTCAACATGGGTGCTAATGTGATTGATATGCCTGCCGAAGACCGCAAAGAAATTGCCGAACAGACCATGATCATGATCCGGATGATCCTTGAAGGTGCACGTCATCTGGAAGATTCTCAGCTGCGCTAATTTTCCGATTTGCATGAACTAGTATAAAAAGAGACGTAATCAGCGTCTCTTTTTTATGATGATTACAAAAGTGCGAGTTGAGCTTTGACTGCCTTTGCAGTGGCTTCCGGATACTCAAGCGGGAACATATGCCCGCCCTCGACCACAGAATAATTAATCCGATAAATCTTGTGCATCCCTTGTGGCAACCCCTGCTGATAAAACTGGCTTTGCTCTGCAGTCATCAGATGCATCGGCACTTCAGGCGGTCGGCGTGGCGTTCTCCACCACCAGGCTGGCACAGTCCGGAAGATTTCCGCTTCTATCTGTTTTGGAATAGTTAACGTCACCCCACCACGTTCAGGTTCTGGCTGAATGCCGCTCTCGATATAATCAGCAAAACACTGCTCATCGAAATTTTTAAATAAGCGGTTAAACCGGAGTGCTTCAATTGCGACCTGTTTCGATGGCCAATAATCTTTGCGTTTTAGCGTAATTCCTGCGGGTGTATAACGATCGACACTTTTTAGATTCAGCTTTTTAATCAGTTCGAACATGGCGCTGTTTTTTCCAATCACAAACGGTGGATCCATAATGACCAGTTTGGAAAACAGTTCGGGACGTCGATACGCCGCCATAAGGGTCACCAGACCACCAAAGGAATGCCCTAAACCAATCACCTGTTGCTGAGGAAACTGCTGCTCGATATCTGCAATAACTTCATCGACCAGATAGCGCCAGTCTCGCGTAATTGGATATTGCTGATTCATGCCGATCAAAGGAATCGCTTTGACCTCATAATCTTGCTGAAAACAATGCAAAAACTTTTGATAAGTTGCCGAAGGGATACCATTGGCATGAGTAAAATGTAGGGCTTGCTTCATTATTTTTAAACGCAGCGCGTATTCATCCTGAAATCATCGAATGAGCTTACTGATCTATTCTTTCATTCGGCAGTGCAAAAATGCTCAAAGCATGACCTCAAAGTCATTTCTCTGTACTTCTTCAGAATTTAAAGTCTATTTCTGCGATACAGTCAAATGTTGCATCGGTAGAAAAATCGCGCCGCAACTGGCCTTATCCCCCGCGATTACCACTGCCCGTCCTTTGACAGTAATAGACAAATTGCTGGAAATTGCGGTGACCATGGTCTGGCATTTGGGACAATAATGCTTCATGCCATTTAAATGTACGGCGATACCATTGATCAAAAAAGAGGGTTCACATTCAGTTACCATGCCGCCATGACTGGTCTTTGTACCAAGGGTAATTAATGCTTTTGACATGCTTTGTCATTCTTATTATTCAGTAGGCTAATTTTAAACAGGAGGAAAATGACAGACCAGCATTCTCCGACAAAAAATAATAAACTCGGATTTTGCCCATAAAAAAAGCAGCCCGAAAGCTGCATTTTTTTATTGCGTAAAACTTAAGGCTTGACCACGACCATCACCTGAATCGCTTCCGGTGTTACCGATAGACCATCCAACAGGCTTAGACCCTCTTTCTGCAACTTCTGTAAACGTGCAATTTCATCTTCACGGATACTTGGGTTGAACTGTTTCAGATAGGTCAGACGATCAATTTCATATTGCCATTTATTGCCATACACTTCTTTGGCTTGCTGCTTGAAGCCCGGCAATGTACTGCGTGCCAGTTCAAGTGCCTGTTGATAACGTGCTTCAATCACATCACGACGTGCTTTCACCACCTGACGGCAGCTATTACCATCTAAATGATGCAGGTACGGCTTCAGGATTTCTGGTGCAATCTTCTGGGATAGATCCTGACCTTTTTCACTAAGCAAGACACGGATCAACTGTTGCGGCAAGCTAGACGGCAAGTTCAATGCTTTCGGTGCGACGACATCAACCTTGAACCATACTTCTAACAATACCGAACCTTGTGGCAATGCTGCAGATTTTAATACCGCAACGTTGGTGCTACCAAAGCCTTGGGTATTGATCATTTCCATCACACTTTCAGTGAATGGATGTTCTAGAGTCAAGTATTGCGCATCTTCACGAATTTGTGCTTGATCACGATAGAAAGTCACTGTAATCCCTTCTTCATCCAGCGTCAAACCTTGAACCTGCATTTGATCGGTTGGCTTGATGATCACTGTACCGTTACTTTGCTCATCAAAGTCGATATTCGTAGACGCCATAAAGCGCTTCATGAAAATCGGCAAAGTGGTATTGTCATCATAGTCTTCAAGCGCGTTGACAATTTCCTGTGCCACCACCGGACGACAAGAGTTGTACTCAAGCAAACGGTCACGACCTTCCTGCAATTCAGCTTCCAGCGCTTCACGTTGCACGCTGACTTCTTCTAGCAGGTCTTCAAACTCTTGACCTTTGTCTGCCAATAGACAGTCTTTCAAGCGAACAATAAAGTTTTCTTGCAAGGTTTGTGCAGTTGGAGAAATATTGCTGAAGATATTCAGCGCTTCGTTATACCAGCGGAACATACGTTCTTGTGCAGTTCCCACCAGATAAGGCACATGAATCTGAATGCGGTTTTCCTGACCGATACGATCCAGACGACCAATACGCTGTTCCAACACGTCCGGGTTCGCAGGTAGGTCAAACAGAATCAGATCAGAGGCAAACTGGAAGTTACGTCCTTCTGAACCGATTTCCGAACAAAGAAGAATCTGCGCGCCATACGAATCTTCAGCAAAATAAGCTGCGGCCTGGTCACGTTCTAACAAGCTCATGCCTTCATGGAACATCGCCGTACGAATACCGGCATGTAAACGCAGTACATTTTCCAACGCCTCAACCACTGGCCCGCTACGCGCAATCAGTAAGACTTTCTTGTGTTTTAAATCGGTACGCAAACGCTCCATCAGCCACATCACGCGTGGATCGGCTTCCATCCACGAGCCATCTAGCTGAGCTTCTTCAGGCCACATTTGCTCACGTAATTTACCATCTTTAGACCAGTGTTCTGGTGCTGGCAATGGCGCTGGCTGACAGTCACGACCCGGGAAACCTTGAATCGCTTCACGCGTATTACGGAACAGGATACGGCCTGTACCATGACGGTCTAAAAGTTCATGAATGGCACGGAAACGCTGTTCAGGATGATCTTCAATCGGATGACCTAACAAGGCCTCAATCGCAGTAAGATGCTCAGCTTCTAGCGGCATGTCTGACATCAACACTTCTGCAATTTTAGCCGTATGCTGATATTGCGCTTCTTCATCGAGGAAACGATCCAGCGAGTTAAAACGCTGCGGATCAAGCAAACGTAGGCGTGCAAAGTGACTTTCTACACCGAGCTGTTCAGGTGTCGCTGTCAATAACAACACGCCCGGCGTATGTTCAGCCAGTTCTTCAACCAGATCATAACGGTCATTACCGCCATCTTCTTCGCTCCACATCAAATGATGCGCTTCATCAACTACCAGCAAGTCGAAACCTGCTTCAAGTGCCTGTTCACGAAGATCTTCATGGTCGACCATCAAATCGACAGAGGCAATAATTTTTTGTTCGGTCAGGAATGGGTTCTGTTCAGGGTCATGTTCTTTGATCGACGCAGTACGGGTCAAGTCAAATAGCGAGAACTCAAGATTGAAACGACGGCGCATCTCGATCATCCACTGATATTGCAGTGAATCTGGTACTAAAATCAGAATACGTTCAGAACGGCCAGTTTTCAGCTGTTGATGGATGATCAGACCCGCTTCGATGGTTTTGCCCAGACCAACTTCATCGGCCAGTAATACACGCGGTGCAAAACGCTGACCGACTTCATGTGCAATATACAATTGATGCGGAATCAGGCCGACACGTGAACCTACCAAACCACGCAGTGGACTGCTTTGCATATTGGCCTGCATCAGCAGCGCTTCAATACGCAGGTCATACCATTCTTTATAATCAACCTGACTGGCCAATAAACGGTCTAGAGGCTTAGACAGCTGGATGGTCGCACCAATACGAGTTTCATTCAGCGATTTACGTTCTTCAGTTCCATCTTCCAGAGTACGAACAACATGATAACGCACCACGCCATTGCGGTCTTCAACGGATTCTACAATCCACTTGGTCCCTTCCTGATCCTGTAATTCATCTTTCACATTAAATACGATACGAGATAAGGGTGCATTGCTGCGTGCATAGACGCGGGTTTCATCGCTTTTCGGGAATAAAATGCTGACCGACCGCTCATCAACATCAATAAGAACGCCTAAACCGAGTTCTGTTTCAGTATCTGATAACCAACGTTGACCAATAGCAAATTGCTGCAATTTTTCCACCTTTATCTTAAGTACAAGATTATGAATATTAGGCTCAATCACGAAACGTCATTGGAGCAAAATTTCACACCTTCAAGCAATGTATTTTGACATAAAGCCCACTAAAAAGTGAGCATAATTCACGCCGATTAAAGAAGTATTTCCTAGAACGGCGCCGGACAATAAAATTCGACCAACTGCTCTGTTTGAGGATGACAAAAACTCAAACGTTCCGCGTGTAAACATAGACGTGAGCTGAGCTGTTGCTGTTCGGATGTCGCATATAAGGTATCGCCAATAATCGGATGTCCGAGATATTGCATATGCACCCGTAGCTGATGTGAACGGCCGGTAATTGGGATCAGTTTCACCCGGGTCACAGGCTGTCCCTGAATATTAAAATGTTCAATCGCCTGCCAATGCGTGATGGCCGGCTTATTATGTGCGGGATCTGCGATATGTAAGGGGGGACGGCTTGGATCATACACGACTGGCACTTCAATAGTACCTTCACCTTCGAGTGTACCGGCAACCACAGCCTGATAGGTTTTATCGGTCTGGCGCTCCTGAAACTGACGGGAAATGGTTTTTTGTCCCCATTTGCTCAGACCAAAGGCCAAAATGCCGGATGTATCACGATCCAGTCGATGAATCAGTAAAGTTTTGGGTTCTAGTTTGACCAGACGGTTGATCAGGCAATCTTGTAAGTCTTCTGTTTTACCGGGAACTGTGAGTAAACCTGCAGGTTTGTGGATGACCATGAAATCATCATCACGATGTATCAGATGTTCGGTTAGAAAATTACTCAAAGTTCAATCCCAGGCTGATCGCGAAAAACAAGGCGGCAATGATAGAAAGCTTAGCTCATAATTACAATGCGCATTTGTGTAAATGGTGATGAAATTTCCGATTTAGCTCATAAAAATGCTCAATCGCAGCGCATCAACCTGAGGATTTTAAAATGAAGCTTGTCAATTCGTGCAAAGACGGATGCTTTAGCACATCTTCATAACGTACATTCGCGCCATGTGCACGCCATATACCGATCAGACTCACCATCGTTACCGAATCCAGACCATAATTTTTTAAGTCGACATAGGGATCAATTTCCAAAGCATCCATATCCAGCTGTTCTGCGACAGCCAACATAATGCCTTTGGCCGACAATACATATTCGGAAGATGCGCTTAAATCCCATAAGCGGGTCAGGCTATAGGTATTTAAGTGATGTATCCCCTGTGCTGAAATATTTTCGATCCATTGAATATGCTGATCTTGATTCGCCAATAAAATCACATCATCGACCACACCGATTTGATCCGTCACACTCATCAGATGCGGCAAAATCTGTTTCAGCATCGGTGTAACCTGCCCGGCAAAAATCAGTTGCGGATGCATTGAGGCATATTCTCCCAATTGCTGCATGCCTTGCATCAGGTCATCACCATATAGATCAACAATGGGAATATCCAGTGCTTTGGCTTTATTGGTTACTTGGATCAAATTTGCCATCAGTGAACTGTCTTGTATCCCCTGCTGCATACGCAAGTTTTGCAATCCGACTAAAACCAAAACGGATTTAGAGGATGACAATTGCCATTTGGCTTGGGATGGAGCAAGTTGGATTTTTTTAGGGATGGGGTACAGCATGGGAGGCTCTTATAAATACAAAATAGCATGATGATTCATGCTATTTTAGTTTAGCATCGATTTGAAAAACACTTTGATTTCACAGAGGTTTATTGTTCTAATTTCGTATCATCGCCATTATGTTAAATGGCTTTAATTTTGCTTAGCCCTATATTCATTAAATGCTAGAAGCATTCCCTCTTTTTGTTCTGCGGAGGCATCTGGAAATGAATAAAATCTTTCATAATCTTTTCTAAATTGGCTGCTTTCAATTCTTTTAGCTAAGTCATCAATAAAACCTTTTCCTTGAGTCTGATATTGCTGAATCGTTTGTTTATCTAGGCAGATAGTTTTCGCCCAAGAAACTGCACTCATATTTATACAAACATTGAGGTATATATTTTCGCTATCCTCATATAGTTCCCAAAAATAAGGCTCTATTTCTATAAGTTGCATTTCACTAGTATTTCCAAACTTTTAATTATTTCTAAAATTAACATAATACACGTTATACGAAATTCTTTTGATTTCCTTTTTAAATTATAACTTTATTGTATATAGACAAGCCCACTCATTAGCGATTGGGCTTTTTAGTTGATATTTCACGTTCCACGCTTCATTTTGGTACAACTTTGAATGATTTTATTAAATTAAGCTGATCAATTTCTATTTTGGATTAGCTTTGCTTAGCCAAAAATTTCTCAATGGCTACCTGTGCAATCTCCGCATCTTCAAACGACTTCACACCCGACACACCCATCGCACCGACGAGCTGGCCTTGATACAGAATCGGTTCACCACCTTCCAACATTCCTGAGAAAGTTTCCATGGTCAGAAAACCCATCTGTCCGCCTTTGATAATATCCTCAAACAGTTTGGAGGGATGGCGACTCATAGCTGAACATTTAGCCTTTTCGACGGCCAGATTTGCAGTCATCGGTGCTGCACCATCCATACGCTTCATCGCAAGCAAATTACCCGTTTCATCTACGACTGCAATACTGACATTAAAACTGTTCTGAATGGCATATTGATGGGCTTGATCTAATAAAAATTCCGCATCGCTTAAAGTCAAATAATGTTTGGTTTGCATGAAAATGATCTCTAATTTTAAATGTAATTCCCCCTAAGCCTGAGCCATATATAGCGCAAGAATACTGGAGGAAGTCTTTAAATTTTCATTTCTATTCGATAGATGAAAGCCCTCTCCTTAAAGGAGAGGGTTTGGGAGAGGTATTACGCTTTCATCTCAGCAAAAGTTTCTTTAGCCGCTTGAATCGTGTAAGCAATATCTTCATCACTATGCGCAGCAGAAATAAATCCTGCTTCAAAAGCAGATGGTGCAAGGTTTACGCCACGATTTAACATGCCATGGAAGAATTTACGGAACGCATCGACATCGCATTTCAGCATAGAGTCGAAGCTAGTAATATCTTCCTGATCGGTAAAGTAAAGACCAAACATACCGCCCACTTGTTGGGTCTTGAATGGAATGCCTGCTTCATCAGCAGCAGTTTGTAAACCGGCGAGCAATTTTTCGAGTTGTGCGGTTAATTTTTCATAAAAACCTTCGGTACGTAAATGCTTGAACATCTCGATACCGGCACGCATTGCCAGTGGATTACCCGACAATGTACCTGCTTGGTATACCTTACCCAGTGGTGCAATACATTCCATCACTTCACGCTTACCACCAAAAGCGCCCACTGGCAGACCTGCACCAATGATTTTACCTAAAGTGGTTAAATCCGGAGTAACGCCATAATGTGCTTGCGCACCACCCAAACCGACACGGAAACCGGTCATTACTTCATCAATGATAAACACTGAACCATGTTCATCACAGACATCACGAATCGCTTGCAGGAAACCGTCAATTGGTTTCACCAAGTTCATGTTGCCTGCGACTGGCTCAACAATCACGCCGGCAATTTCCGAACCAAATTTGGCAAAGCATTCTTTTAAAGTCGCGATGTCGTTATATGGAAGTGTCAGCGTATGTTTTGCAAAATCCGCTGGCACGCCTGCCGACGTCGCTTCCCCTTCACCACTGGTCAATAAACCTGAACCGGCTTTTACCAATAATGAATCCGAATGACCGTGATAACAGCCTTCAAATTTTACAATCTTGTCACGGCCAGTATAACCACGCGCTAAACGAATCGCGGTCATGGTCGCTTCTGTACCTGAGTTGGTCATACGAACCAGCTCAATCGATGGCATGATCTCGCAGATAATGTCTGCCAGTGTGGTTTCATGAACTGTGGGCGCACCAAAGCTCAAACCGTCTACTGCGGCATCCTGAACCGCTTTAATAATCGCTGGATGCGCATGACCCAAAATCATCGGCCCCCATGAACCTACATAGTCCACATAACGTTTGCCATCGACATCATACAGATACGCACCTTGGGCTTTTTCGATAAAGACCGGCGTCCCACCGACACTATTAAATGCGCGTACAGGTGAATTGACGCCACCCGGGATATGTTTATTGGCTTGTTTGAACAATTGTTCTTGCTTTGGAGATAAGCTCATGAAGGCACTCGACTCAAAATTAAATCAATCAAAAAATTTTATGCTGTAGCTTGAAAAAGCGCAGACCATTCATCTAAACGTTCAGGAATGGCATTCATAGGAAGTCCCAATATATCACTAATCACCGCGCAATAATCCGCACCTGACTCAATGACATCCTTTGAATTTTCAACCGTTAAACCGCCAATCGCACAGAGAGGTACGTTTAATTTCTCTTTGGCCAGTTTTAAGGTTTCCAGACCAATATTACCGGCTTCAGGTTTACTGTCAGTAGCATAAATTGCTCCAAATGCCACATAATTTGCACCATCAGCAATTGCCTGTTCAGCCAGCTCAAGTGAGTTATTACAGCTACGGCCAATCAACACGCCTTTAGGCAAACGTGCTACAGCATCGACAATCGAACCATCTTCCTGGCCTAAATGCACACCCACGCCGTATTTAACCGCCATTTCCAGATCATCATTAATCACGAAAGGTACAGCATATTCAGCACACATGGCTTTCATATACTCGATTTCGTAAATTTGATCTTCTTTCGCCACTTTTTTACGGCGATATTGCAAGACCGCAACACCACCATTGGCCATTGCACCTTCCAACTTCGCTAATAAAAGCTCTAATGGATCATCATTGGTAATTAAATATAAACCGCGCATCTTGCTCGCCACTTGCTAGGATGGCTCTATTATAGGCATAACTCGGTTTAATTGCCGCCATCTTGCTGTTTCTGAGACTGGGCAGCAACAGATTTGCAGTTTTTTAGCACAATTTATCAATTAAATCGTAAATATCACCATTTTCAGGGATATACGGACTTTCAAATCTGCGTTTTAATGGCCTTATAACAATAATTATAACGTGTTAATGCTTACGCCCTCCGACAAACGCTTTTAGGATTTTGCAGATAACTTGGTGGAGAAGTTGCAAAATTCTAAGAGCGATTTTTTTGTCTTTTTTTCGCCTGGCTCAAGCGTACTCAAATTAATTAATATTAAAAATACCCATTTTCAGGGATAGCCCAATCGGCACGAAGCGTCTTAAATAGCCTTAGACACAGAAAATAAACAGAAAAATAAATACCTGTGTTTGTAATACCCGATCCTTTCTGGTTTTGAGTCATTCGTTTGTGGGAAAACGTTTCAAAGCCAGAAAGGATCTTTTACTTTCAGCACAAATCCACATGAATTCTTCTATGAATATTTACACAATAGCATGAGCAAAATCTTGAACATTTATTGGTAGCAAACAGGCATAAAAAAAGCCCGGAGAAGGTCGCTCCAGGCTTGGAAAACTGATGTATTAATTAAAATATAATGGTTGATCAAAAAACCTAATCTGCAATACCATAATTATTAGAATAATAATTCTAGACTTGCAAGGCTTTTATCGAAATTTCATGCTTTAAGTGGGCACATTCCGATAAAAGTCATTCTGGCTTAACTGGAAATTTTATCGTATTTAAGGTCGATCAGACTGATATTACCACGCAGGACATCGGCAAACATGCGCCAGTCCGAGATAAAGCTATATACAGGCTGTTTGAAGCTGGCTGGTTTATTGCGCTCAAAGATAAAATGACCGACCCAGGCACAGGCATAGCCCGAGAGTAAACCATATGCAAAATATCGCGGCTTGCCTTGACGAATGGCTTTGGCAAAACAGTATAAACCGATGCTACTGCCGGCCACGTGCAGACGGCGGCTAATAATATGCCGATGCTCAGTCAAATAGAAGCGATAAAATTCATGATAATTCTTAATCGGCATCTGGGGCTGAACCACCATCTCATTATTACTTTCTGGTTGTACTTGTACATTCATCTGTCATCATCCTGACGTTTTTGTTTTACCTTAGCGTATATTTTAGCCAAATAACAGCCTTTTGATTCGCGCTTCAATGCATCTTGAACATCCCTGTGAACGCCTGAATCCGATCGTTTTAGCCTAAAATGAACCGATGAAATCTAGGTTTCAAACTTCTATTTAAGCTTTTTATGTTCAGTCAAGTCTTACATGCATTTTGATTTTAGTTACAATCTGCTGCGCACAAATCTAAAAATATAATTGCGGCTGCTGTCCGCCTCATTTAAGAACCTTATTCAAGTGAAGATTTAGTGTGTAATTGCACTGAACAGATAGGATGATCATCATGGTTGAAGTTGAACTCAAGTTCCAGATTCCTGCGGCAAGACGCACTGCGCTGCTCAAGGCACTTGATCCGAAAAAGTCTCAACAGATCCAGCTTCAAGCCAAATATTATGATACGGTCGACCGTCAACTGGCCCGGCATGGGGTAGCACTGCGTCAGCGTCTGGAAGGTACACGTTGGGTTCAAACCCTAAAAGCGGCCGGAAAAAGTCATATCGAACGCTTTGAACATAATCATGATCTAGGGGAATTAACCGCATCTCCTGAACTGGATTTAGATATTTATAAAAAATTTCCAGAAGCCGGGGCAATTCTCAGCAATGCACTCGGCAATCAGTTCGACCAGCTCCAACTCCAGTTTGAAACCGATATTTCCCGTACGTTAAGGGTGATTGACTATGAAGACACCCAGATCGAAGTCAGCCTGGATATTGGGCTTATCCGCACACAGGATGCCGAACAAGAAGTACATGAAGTCGAGTTCGAGCTTAAAAATGGTTCAATTCAACATCTGCTGGCGTTTAGTTTTGAATGGGTCAAGAAATATCAGCTCTGGCTCGATGTACGCAGCAAGGCTGAAATAGGCAATTTACTGGCGACTTCACAGCGCGTCAGTCCTGCGACCCTCAGCAAAGAATTTCAGATCAGCAAAAAAGACAGCGCCAGTAAAACCATGTGCAGTCTGATTGCACAGCAGATGCAGCATTTATTGCCGAATATCGCGGCGATTGCAGCTCAGGTTGCAGAGCAGGAACATATTGATCAGGCACGACTGGCACTAGATCACTTATATCTGACCTTGCTGCTATTCAAAGACTGGCATCCACAGCTTTCGGATAAATGGGCACATCAACTGGCGGCCTTTAAGCAGCAATTTGAACATCTGCAACATTTGCAGCATATGCAAAACAGCTTGGCCGGCTTCCTGCAAAATCCAACCACGGCAGAAAATCTGAGCAAAGATATTCTGTATGCGCAGGAGAAACTCGGTAATCTGGTCAAATCCACCCAGAATGTGCATCATTATCTGGAATTGCTGATGTTCAGTTTAAATGAAAATGAGCATGCCTCGCTGGACCTGAAAACTGCTGCGCAAACTACCTTGCAACAGCAATATAAAGCCTTGCAGGAACAAATGAACCAGACGGATATCACTAATTTTGAAAGTCTGGATCAATTGTCTGGCCGAATTCAGGAACTCAAATTCAGCTTCCCGATTTTAACCACGATCTATGATGTCAAAAATTTGCAGAAATACAGCAAAGCGCTGAACGATGCTCAACTGGCAGCCAGTGAATATCAAACTTTGGCCTCTTCTGCAGTTTATATTCAGCAGACCGAGCTGGAAGCAAGTGACTGGTTTGTGCTGGGCTGGCTGACCGCCAAGCAGGAAGTCTATGCGCAGAAACTGCTTGAAGCGACCGAACAGTTCTTGGTCAGTCGTAAATTCCTGAAATAAACATATTGAAATAAATATCACAAGAAAAACTCAAAGCACGCCTTCTCTGGCGTGCTTTTTTGTTGCAGAAGCACATCACACCCCTGCCGATCTTTGGGCTATATTAATCTATAAAACCAACATCGCGGAGGAATGACCCGATGGCAGAAATAGAACTCAAATTCCAGATTCCGCCACAGTCTCGTGTGCAATTTGAACAGGACATTCAGAAACTTCAGCCGACTCGGCATCGTCTGTGTGCACGCTACTTTGATACTGAAGCGCAACAATTACAACAACATCAGATTGCCCTGCGGCAACGTCTGGAAGACCAGCAATGGATTCAAACCCTGAAAGCAGCGACTGAACAACAATTTGAACGTTTTGAACTTGAGCATGAATTAAAAAGTCCTCCGGAACATTGTGATTTTCAGTTATATCGCAAACATAAACCTGCCAAAAAAATCCTGAAACAGGCGCTCGGTGATCTGGAGACACCGCTTATTCTGCAATTTGAAACAGATGTCGTACGGTATGTACTCACAGAAAGTCATCTGGACAGTAAGATTGAAATTGCCTTTGATGTCGGAGAAATTCGACACAATGATCAAGCCATCGATATTTATGAAGTCGAATTTGAGCTTAAATCCGGCCAGCTGAGTGAATTGATTGATTTCATTCAGCCCTGGGTTCAGCGTTATGCTTTGTGGCTGGATACACGGAGCAAATCGGAACGCGGTTATGCCTTATTACATGATGAAGAGAGTCTGCCAGTTCAGCATCAGCTTCCCTTAGTGCTTGAACAGAAAGATCAGATCAGTACGATTTTACAAAAAATTGTCGCCAACTGTCTGGCTCATCTTTTCCCAAATGCGACGGCGATTGCTGCCGAAAATTATAATAGTGATCATGTGCATCAGGCACGTGTTGCGATTCGACGTTTGCGCAGTGCTTTTAAAATTTTCCAGTCCGTGACTGAACATGTACAGCCAGAATGGCCGGAACAGCTGCGGGATATTTTTCAGCAACTGGGTTCCACCCGAGATCGCGATGCCCTGGCAGAAAGCCTGATTCCACAACTGGAAAAAGCAGGTTCACCCTTACTGAAATTACCACCACACCGACAAAAACAACCAGATATCAGTGCGCTGTTCAGAAGTCCTGCCACAGTAGAATTAATGCTGCAACTATTCAGCTTTAGCCAAGAAAATACAGAGGGTAAAGCCAAGTCTTCGCATAAAATTTTGTGTAAAGGCCTGAGCAAGCTGCATCAGCAAATCTGCCAGGATGCCGAGAACTATCAAGAACTGGATATTGAATCCCGGCATCGGACACGCAAGCGGGTCAAACATTTACGCTATAACGTAGAATTCTTGCAAAGCTTATTTCCTGAAAAAGAGGTCAAAGCTTATCTAAAAGCCTTAAAACCCTTGCAGGAGAGCCTCGGGCATTATAACGACCTGTTTGTTGCAGACGAATTATTTAGACCTTATGTTAAACAACAGGCCAAGGCCTGGTTTGTACTGGGCTGGATAAGTGCGGAACAGCAGCGTTTGTCGAACGAAGCAGCAGAGCGTTTACAGCAGTTTGCAGAAAATACCAAGCCCTTCTGGTAAGACAGGGCTTGGTCAAACTGTGCTAGCGATATTTGCCGAATACTTTCCAGGTATTATTATCTGCCAGAGGATCGTTATAACTGTCGCTGCGTTGCTTGCGTGGCTTATCGCGTGCATCGACCAGTTCAAAATGTGGCTCAACACTCAGCACAATCCCATTCACATAAAAACGGGTGCGCGTATATTCGCTCTGGCCATGCTGAAACACATAAGTGCGTAAATCCACAAATTCACGGTGTGCCACCAAAGCTGCAGTATCGTCACTATCAAGCCACTGCCGCATGGCTGCAATCTGCTCGGGTTCGAACTGGCCGCATTTTTCGATCAGGCTGGCGACCCCACGGAAAGTTTTGGATTCCTTGGCGCGGGTTTTATTAATGCGAATCCGGTCAACATGAAAATAAAACAGCGGCAAGTTTAAATGACTCGGCAGATGGATCGCATCCAAGATTTCATCTTCCATAAAAGGCTGAAACAGATCCTGTGCCCTTTCAATCAGCCCGAGCCACTGGCTATAGTATTCATCTACCTGTGACTGGCTGCCATAATAAATCGGCAAGCCTTCAACATTGGCTAGATTTGCCGGTGGCCAAATATTCTGGCGCAATAAGGCAATATCACTTTTTAGGCTTTGTACTGCAATCGCATCCTGCATGGCATTCACTTTTATATGCTTAGGCTATTTTTTAGATTAAGGCAAAGGTTTAGTTTCTGCAAGGCTTTGCCTATAATTAACGATTGAGATTTTAGTGTTAGGAACAAATTCATGGTTCAAAAGATTGAAGCAACCGATGTAACCGAAGAAGAAGCGTTAAATGCGGCATTCTTTGAACGTGCTGATGAATTTATTCAACAAGCCAACGAGTTTTGTCGCGTAGAAAAAGGCTCACAGGAAAAACCGAGCGATAAGCGCGGTCAAGTCAGTGCGGCGATGTTATTTGGTACTGCCCGTTTCAATACCTGGGTGGCAGCGAATAACTTTAAAGATGGGAATGAAATGCGCGATGCCAAAGATCAGGTCATGTCTTATATCTTGCAGCAATTTCAAATGATGCTGGAAGATAACTATGATGAATACTGTGAACAGTTCGAAAACTATTTACGTTTCCGTCACAATGAAGAGTTTCATGCCAACAAGCATAACCATGATCACAAGCATGATCATTGATTAAAATACGAAAAGCCCCGCGGGGCTTTTTTTATTTGCTGTCATTTATCATATTGACTTTAAAGTGATTTAAGCACTATATAAATTGAATAATAAATAAACGAAAACAAGGCATAGCATGCAGCAACTTCCCTTCCCGATCATTGACCCTCATATCCACCAATGGGATCCGTACAATACCCCACATGCGGCAGCGCTAGCGGTAAAGCTGTTCGGCAATCATCCCAAATTACTAGACAGAATGGTTCGACTGTTGAAACCCAGAGACGTCATTGAGACCATTGGCCTGACACAGCACCTGACTGCACCTTATCTGCCTGCAAATTACAAGAAAGATGCAGGACATTATGAAATAGAGCAGATTGTGCATGTTGAAGCCAGCTGGCATGACCATAAAGGTACGGGTGTGGTAAATGAAACCCGTTTTATCGCTGGGCTTCCTTTTGATCAGCACACTATCCAATTGGGTGGAATTGTCGCCACGGCGGATCCGCGGCAGAAAAATTTTAAACAGTTGATTCAATTGCATCGCGAAGCTTCTCCCAAGTTTCGGGGCATCCGTAAAATGGCTGCAGTACATCCAGATAAAGAGATTCATGCCTGGACCGATGAACCGCATCTCTATCGCAACACAGATTTCCTGAAGGGCTTTGAAGAACTGGCCAGGCAAGATTTAAGCTTTGATGCCTGGGTGTACTCTACCCAGATTGCGGATGTTACTGCGCTGGCCAAAGCCTTTCCAAACACCCCTATTGTGCTGGATCATCTGGGTACGCCCGCAGGTTTATTTGGCAAAGTGGGCAAAGCTACAGGCAAGACCGAACAAGATCGCACCCAGATATTTGCAGACTGGAAAGATCAGTTGGCAGAACTGGCCGAATGCAAAAATGTATCGACCAAAATGTCTGGTCTGTTTATGCCAGTCTTGGTACATGATTTTCACACGCAGAAACGGCTGGCAAGTAAACAGGAATTAGTGGAACGTGCCGCACCCGTGATCCAGCATACTTTAGACTGTTTTGGTTCTGGGCGCGTGATGTTTGCATCCAACTTTCCAATGGACAGTGTCAGCAGCTCACTCACCAACATTATTGATGCCTTTAGCGATATTGTTCAGGACTACAATGAAAATGCGTTAAAGCCGATCTTTTATGAAAATGCTAAAGCGTTTTATAAATTAGAAGAATAAGAGTCTGGATCCTTAAAAAAGGAGGAAAATACATATGCTCTGGGAAGAAATGATCGCTAGTCCCTTGTCAGAAAAGCTTTTATATACTTGCTTGGTGATCTGTTTTAGTGGAATCGCATCCTACTATTACCAACATATGATCCACTTACCCTTTAATAAAGATATCGCTTTAGGATCAATCTTGGTATCAGGTGGTATTTTCCTTTTTCTCTTTGCCACTTTCTGGTGGAGCTTGCCCTGCGCTGTATTATCTGGTGTTTTAGGTGGAATCCTGTTCACCAGAAAAGTTACTTAAATTGGGCTTTTAATAATATGGTAAATAAAAAAACCCCCTCATTTGAGGGGATTTTTTTATCAACACTATGATGTTTTAACTTGCTTACCATACTGATCAGCCATCACTTCAACCAGCTGGTCCGGCTTGATGTATTTTTTGATCATGGCATCAATATCGGCTTTGCTCAGTTGAGCAATCGCCTGATCACGTTTTTCCCGGTAAACCAGATTACGGTCTTTTTCCAGCTGTGGAATCAACATAGTGTGAATACGGCGATCATCTTCGAGTGCAGTTAAACGCTGTTTCAAGATACTGGCTTTTGCCGCTTCGACTTCCTGTTCAGTCACGCCACGTGTCAGCAGTTCATTGAGTACCTTATGCACTGCCTGAGAAACCTGTGCGGATTTTCCAGCCGTATAATTGGCACTAATCATCATGGCGCCCACATCTGCCCATTCATCGAGTTGCACATCTGCACTAAAACCATAGACTAGGGCATTTTTCTCGCGTAGCTCTTGTGCCAGTCGTGACGATAACTGTGAATCACCCAGAATATATCGAAATACCTGTAATGCAGGTGCATCGGCATGATCTGCGCCGACCGGCATGCTCATGAATGCCTCATAACTCCCGAATTCACGCTGCTCAGACAACGCATGAATTTTCTGGGCTGGATAGCTTCGATATTCCGATTTCAGACGATCATAAGGCTGTGTAGCTTTCCAGTCTGAAAAACTATTTTTCAGTACATTTTGCATCGATTTTGGATTAAATTCGCCCGTAACCGCGATTTGCGCATGCTGGGTTTTTAAAAACTGCTGATACAGTGCCACAACCTGTTCGCGAGTCGCTTTCTGATACTGTTTTTTGGCCAGTTCAGGCTCGAAATGGAAACGCAGATCGCCAGGCTGATAGATCTCGAGAGTTCGCGCTATCGTCAAGCTCGACACGGTATCTGGTTCAGTGTAAGGACGATCCAGACTGGATAAAGTTTGACTCTTGATCAAGTCAAACTGGCTTTGCTCAAATGCCGGCGTTTTCAGTACATCAACCACATACTGGAAAAACTCTTCAAACTTTTCTTTTTTGGCGCTAATCTGCAAGGTCAGGCCATTGCCGGATGCACTGGCAGTCGCCGAACCGCCTACTTCAATAATTTTATCGGCAATCTGCTGCAAGCTTTGGGTTTTCGATGAGCGCAACATTAAATAAGCGGTCAGATCAAGAATCTCGCCTTTATTCATCAGACTTTGAGCGGTACCAAAATCCAGTGAAATTGTGGCATAGACTTTATCATCGCGTGTAGTCGTCGGAAACAGCGCGTATTTAATGCCATTTTTCAACTTGCCACGCTGAATCTGTTTGTCTTTATTATGCAAATACTGTTTGGACTGCTGTATATATTGTTTTACTTCAGCCTGATAGACACTGACATCTTTCAGAGGCTCTTCTGTTTCAGCCTGCTGGTCCAGGGTTTTTGCCGGTGCTTCTGTTTGTGCCAGTTCCTGCGCTTTTTTCTGATCTTCCGGGGTAGGTAAAATATTGCCAGAAATCCGGTATTCAGGTCTTAAAAAACTCTTATAAACCTGATTGACCTGATTCACATTCAGGTTTTGAATCGCGTTCAGATCTTTAAAATACTGGCTCCAGTCACCCGAATACGTCACTGCATAATCGCTTAAACGCGAACCCAAAGCAGTCGCACTATTTTTAATATTGTCGGCCTGATTTCGGGTCAGATTTTTAGCCCGGTTTAATTCTGCTTCGGTAAATGGCTGGCTCTGTTCGACGCCTTGAGTCAGCCCCTGCTCTATCGCCTGTGCCTGATGATTCGGGGCATAGATTGCCCCCATAAACACCAGATTAAAGTCTTTATCCAGCCAGGTGCTGGATTGCACCGCAGTCGATTTTCCAGTTTCCACCATATTCTGATAGAGATGTCCACTTGGCTGCAAAGTATAGAGCGTTGGCGAAACAGCCAAAGCCGTTTTAATGCTTTCTTCGGATTGATTCAAATAAAGATTAAACTTGGCCAAATCACTGCCTTTCTTTACTGTAAATTCACGCTGTTTGATTTGCTCTAGTTTAAGCGCTGGGACTTTCACTTGCGCTGGTACATTTCGGGATTGAATCGGACTGAAATGCGTATCCAGCTGTTTTAACACTTCGGCCTTGTCAAACTTGCCTGAAATCACCATAAAGGCATTATTCGGTGCATACCATTGACGGTAAAAACGGTTCAGCTCCTGCATATTGATGGATTGCAGCTCATTTAGGTCACCAATTGGCAAACGGCCTAGATACTGATTGCCATAGGCCGATTTAAACACCAGATCGATCAATACCGAAAATGGTTGGTCCAGCCGGATTTCACGCTCGCGTTTTACAATATCAATTTCAGTCGGTACATATTTTTCCTGAAGCACCAGCTTGTCCATGCGTTCAGCTTCCAGAAAAATGACTTCACTTAATGCTGCTTTTTCAGGACGGATCACATTAGTATATTTGGTTGAGTAATAGTCGGTACTGGCATTGGTCATCAAGGTATATTGATCCAGTCGACGCTGGAATTCATCCCCTTTGACATTTTCTGTGCCTTTAAAGGCCAAATGTTCCAGCAGATGGGCCAGTCCGCCCTTGCCCTGAGGATCATTCAGGGAGCCGGTCAGATAGACCGTATTCATAAAAACTTTATTTTCTTTATCATTCGGTGCCAGGATAATGCGCAGTCCATTATCCAGTCGGTATTCTTCAACATTTTGTTCCGTTTTCACCAAAACAGGTTGTGCAAAACTCAGTGCACTACAGCCAGACAATACAATCGCCAGACTTAAATTTTTATAACGTAGCAACATTCTTCATCCAAATTATAAATATAAATTTTTATTCGCGCCCTTCTTAGAGAATGATTCTTTTTCTGAATAATCTATTCCAAGCCGGACCATCAAAATAACATGCCGCCTCACCTGACGACATGTAGTTCTATGTAATTAAAAAATTAAAGATAAATTTCAGCTTGCATATATAATTTTCCATAACCGGAAATTTCAATTCGATCCTGATCTTGCAAGGCACAATATAGCACCCCACCACGCGCTGATGCCTGATAGGCGACCAGTTCATTTTTACCCAGTTTTTCGGCCCACAGCGGTGCAATTCCGGTGTGAATTGAACCTGTTACCGGATCTTCATTGATTCCATTACTCGGTGCAAAATAACGTGAAATACAATCGTATTGGGTATCTTGTGAAGTGATTGCGACGTCTAAATAGGTATTCTGAGCAGTAATGGCTGTACGCTTGCCATTCAACTGTTTTAACAGTTCAAAATCAGGCATTTCATCCAGCACATCCTGTACCGATTCATATTCAACAATATAGCCCTGCGCGTTCAGATAAACCTGTTTAAACGGTTTGCTCAAGGCCTGTCTTAAAGCTTCAGGATATTCAGCAACTGGCTCTGCACGACGAACTGGAAAGTTCATTCTGATCTTGCCATCTGCATCCTGATTGACTACAAAAATGCCTAAGTCTTTTACATGAAAATGAATCGTTTTCCCCGTATCAAATTGATTGAATAGTACAAAGCTGCTGGCCAATGTCGCATGACCACAAAAATCCACTTCCTTGGTTGGCGTAAACCAGCGGATGGCATAATTATCGCTATCGATGACTTTAACAAAAGCCGTTTCGGACAGATTATTTTCCAAGGCGATATTTTGCATCAGACCATCTTCGAGCCATTCATCCAGCACAATCACGGCTGCAGGATTGCCTTTAAACAGTTCCGTGGTAAACGCATCGACCTGGTACATTTTCATTTTTTGAATTCCTGAATATAACGATCTCTAGTTTAAAAGCTTTTTTGCAAGAATGAACTTGAATATGTTAATGATCTCATTAATCTGGCCTAGTAAATAAATAGAGCAAATGGTGCTGCATGACAAACTCCCATATTCAAAGCGTTCCCTTAGAAAAAGCTTATCGTCTGATTACCCATGGCCCTACTGTACTGGTATCTGCTCAAGATCAGCAGGATACAGATGTTATGGCAGCAGCCTGGGCATGCGCATTGGAATTCAGCCCCGCAAAAGTGACTGTGGTTCTGGATAAAAGCACCAAAACCCGAAATATTATTGAAAATTCAGGTTATTTCGCGCTGCAAATTCCAACATTGAAACAACTGAATATAGTCTATCGTCTGGGTACGCAGAGCTTGCATGATGTGCCGGACAAACTGGCACAATCCGGAGTAGAACTATTTCATTTTTCTGGTTCTAATATTCCTGTAGTACAAGGCTGTGCGGCCTGGATACTCTGCGAGCTGATTCCCGAGCCGCATAACCAGCAAATGCATGACCTGTTTATTGGTAAGGTGATTGCAGCCTATGCCGATGATCGGGTCTTCCGCGACGGCCACTGGCATTATCATGAAGTGGATGAAGAGTGGAAAAGTATTCATCATGTAGCCGGCGGGCATTTTTACACCATCGGCAATGCGGTGAGCATTGATGATCCGGAATTATAAATTTTTCAAATTTGGAATAAATGAAAGTAATCGCGGATGATCAGACGATATCAACCAGCACCAGAGTATCCGAAATTATGCTACTTTATCTATAATCTTCATTTGATGTGATGTGCTATGACACCCTTTAAAATTCACTGTATTGATGTCCAGAATTCACTGCAAAATTATATCTGGTTGCTTGAACATACCGCGTCGCATCAGGTGGCTGTGATTGATCCAACCGAAGCAGAATTGGTACAAGACTATTGTGCCGAACACGGTTTAACTGTAAGTCAAATCTGGCTGACTCACTGGCATAAAGATCATATTGGCGGTGTGCCGGAACTGATCCAAGGACAAAATCTGCCTGTGTATGGCCCACGGGCAGAACTAAGCAAAATTCCGTTTATCACCCATCCTCTTGAGCATGAAGAACAGTTTAATTTTCATGGAATAGATATCCAGGTGATTGCTGTACCCGGGCATACACTCGGCCATATTGTTTATTTTATTGATGCGATTGATGTGCTGTTCTGCGGCGATACCTTATTTGCCATGGGTTGTGGCCGGGTTTTTGAAGGCACCTATTCACAGATGTATCATTCACTGTCCCGTCTGGCTGCCTTGCCACCGCGCACCCAAGTCTATTGCACCCATGAATACACATTATCGAATGCACAGTTTGCCAAACACGTTGAACCGGACAATTCGGCAATTCTGGAACGCTTCGAACATATTGAGCGTTTGCGTATACTAGGCCAGTGCACGCTGCCAAGTAGTATTGAAGATGAATTGCAAACCAATCCTTTTCTGCGCGCAGAAAGCGTGGAAGAATTCCAGCGTTTAAGAACCCTGAAAGATCAGTTTTAAACCGGATTCAAAGCTGAAGATCAATGCTTCAGCCGACTTACTTATTTGTCATTTGCGATGCATAGAATGTTATTGAAAGGCACGTACAAATTTTGCACAAATTGGAATAAGTTGAATCTCCATCTAAAAAATGTCTTTCTGTGCCATTTTTTGCTTTCTTATAATTAATCAAGTCCTCTATTTTTTTAGAAACCAATTTCAGTTCCAACACATGAAATAATGACTTATAAATAACAGGATGATATTGATTTAAATTAGAGAAATTCGTGGAACATTGCTTAAATAATCAGCATGGAACCTAACAAGTGAATAAAAAAGCCCAATTTACTTGAATTGGGCTTTCACTTATACGCTAAACATATAATTTGTATAAAATAAAAAATAGCATTTCGTATAACGCGTATTATGTTAATTTTAGAAAATCGTAATAGGATAATAAAAATCTATACTGTTTTAAGAAAACTCTCTTATGATTAAATCTCTATAGTTCTTTTAATATTTGCTATGTATCAAAGAATCAAGCAATGGGCTAAATCAATTAAAAAAGACATCTTGGTTGTTTGGCTTATTGCAAAAGACAAGCGAACGCCCAATTCTGTAAAGTTTTTAGCTTTAATTATTGCTGCTTATGCCTTCTCACCAATTGATTTAATTCCAGATTTTATTCCCGTACTTGGGTATTTAGACGATATTATTATTGTACCTTTAGGTATTTTATTAGTTATCAAGCTTACCCCACAAAACATTGTAGATGATTGTAGAATTCTTGGAGAAACCTTAATTGAAAGGCCTATAAACCGTTGGGCAGCAGGAATTATTATCCTGGTATGACTTGTAATATTGGGATATTTAACCATGTACTTCATGAACGATTCACTGTCTATACTGTCTATTTTTAACAAGTGAGATTTAGATACCCTCTCTCATTTGCACCCATTTAATATAATGGGCATTATTCAAAATTAAACTGTAAACCAAAATAGAAATAAAATGTCTGCTTTCAGAGCATGACATTAGTTCTGTCGTTCAACTTTAAAAGTGACATTGGCCATGTCGATCCCGAATGATGATATGTAGGATAGCAGTAACTAGTTTCTTGGATTCTATTCACTAAAACTGAAAACGTATGTATCGCATGAAGCAATGTTAAAGAATCTGGTTACTTTGTGCATAAGTATCCAGTTCACCTTGAGTCACGACACGCACCGCCTGCATTTCATCAATACGTACCAGTAGCAAGCCACCTAAAGCAGGCTGATAACGACGGGCACTGCCGAAAGGCGTATAGGCCACTTTCGACTGAATACTAAAGCTCAACCAGTCTTCATGTCCCAACATCACAGCAACCGGATCAAGTCCCTGCTGCTGCATTAATTCAATTTGCTGATTCACATAGTCTTCAATGGTTAATTCAGTCATGGTGCGGGTATTCAGTTTGAGAATTACATTTCAGACAGTATAAAGCATGCAAATCGAGCTGAAGATCAGAAAACCAGCAGCCGGTATTCTTTTAATAAATAAGTCGATTGGATTTTAATTTTCTCATTCTAGATCTGAAATTTTCTATTTCATACGATTGATAAAATTAGGAAATAACCTGTTTCACTAATAAGCTATTGAATTAGAAAATTAATTATCCAAATTTATAGCTTATAAAAACTTAATATTTAGTTACAACCTATTCAATATGATAAAAATCATTTACTTAACGTTTAAATTGATTTTTTCTTAATCAACCGATGTTCACTATATACACAAATTCATTTAAATTAATTTAAATAAAGGCATTTGCCCTTTAAAAGATAATTTTTCACCCTTATTTAAGATTTAACAATGATGAAGGAGTGATCTCGTGAAAAAAGTGGTTAAAGCGAAAAATTTGATTGCATTTCGACTATGGTTAGAAAAATTAGGATATTCGGTACGCACCCTGGCGGATGATCGTGGTTTCAGTTTCAGCTTCAAGAAAGAATATGGCCTGGTGACCTGTGATCTGGCAGGTAATGCTCTGGCACTACAGTTAGGCGAGGAATTTGAAGATCATTTAAAAGCCTGATTGCTTCTATTTAAGAGAAGAAAAATAAATTAATCTTTCCACTGATTCAACAGCGCTATTCTCCAGTTATTCAGCCCATTTCGATGGGCTTTTCTTTGTTTAGTAAATTTGAGGCAATAAAAAAGCAAGGCATTTGCCTTGCTTTAATATGATGGTGGGGACGGAGAGACTCGAACTCTCACACCTCGCGGCGCTGGAACCTAAATCCAGTGCGTCTACCAATTTCGCCACGTCCCCATCAGGGTACCAACTTAGCGTTGGATTTCTTTCAAACTTTGGCAGAGGATCAAGGATTCGAACCTTGACGAACGGTTTTGGAGACCGTCATGCTACCATTACACCAATCCTCTACTTCCACCCAATATCCAGTTACCCAAATATCGATTGGTGGGGACGGAGAGACTCGAACTCTCACACCTCGCGGCGCTGGAACCTAAATCCAGTGCGTCTACCAATTTCGCCACGTCCCCAATGGCTGTGTATATTATAGAGATAGACCGGCATTGACAAGCGATTTTACAAGCAATCACAATCTATTCCGCTATAAAATAAACAGTTAGTTTAATTTTTTATAAAATTTATGTCGAAAATTTGATTGATTTGAAGATATGACTGCCCATTCGTTATTTTTAATCATTTCGATTCAATTCCAACATTTCAAATTAAAACTCAAATAAATTTCTAATCTTGATCAACATGAGCATTCAAAATACTGAAACTATTATTCATAAATTATTTTTGAAGCAGTGCATGGAATCAGAATACAACACAGCATAAATACAACGGCTTTGCCAAATTTCAGGCAATAAAAAAGCAAGGCACTCGCCTTGCTTTAATATGATGGTGGGGATAGAGAGACTCGAACTCTCACGCCCAGAAGGCGCTGCGACCTGAACACAGTGCGTCTACCAATTCCGCCATATCCCCATGGCTGTGTATATTATAGCGATCAGACCTGATTCACAAGTAGTTCTATAAAAAGCTAAATACTTTTATATCAAAAATTAATCAGTTAATTCCCTATTGAGCAAATACTGCTCTATTTAGACCAATATATAAAATTGTTAGACACCATGGGACTGATCCATATAACATTTAAATTATTGAATATACAGATCGCATGAATTATTGCAGCAATACAATGAAATTTACTAAAGCCCTGCCCTTGCAATCATTCGCTAGATAATTTAAGCCCAGAACGCATTGATGTTCATCAATCTTGACAGCAAAAATCTGATACTAAAAAAACCGCCCTCAAATTTCAGGCAATAAAAAAGCAAGGCATTTGCCTTGCTTTAATATGATGGTGGGGACGGAGAGACTCGAACTCTCACACCTCGCGGCGCTGGAACCTAAATCCAGTGCGTCTACCAATTTCGCCACGTCCCCATCAGGGTACCAACTTAGCGTTGGATTTCTTTCAAACTTTGGCAGAGGATCAAGGATTCGAACCTTGACGAACGGTTTTGGAGACCGTCATGCTACCATTACACCAATCCTCTACTTCCACCCAATATCCAGTTACCCAAATATCGATTGGTGGGGACGGAGAGACTCGAACTCTCACACCTCGCGGCGCTGGAACCTAAATCCAGTGCGTCTACCAATTTCGCCACGTCCCCAATGGCTGTGTATATTATAGAGATCATTTCCAGCTGACAAGCCGTTTATCATAAAAAAACACTCGTTTGATTAAATAAGAAACAATCCGAGTTTTATTGTATTTTTCTCATTCAATTTCAGTCATTAAGTAGTCTTTAACAGTTTTAAAATCGGCCAATCTATGCTGTTTCTGCTTACGTAACATCTCTTCTAATAAACCTTGAAAAGTTTGGATGTGTTCTGGTAACTCAATCTTCAGGCGCTGACAATGCAAAAAAGCCCAATCCAGATAATCAGTCGCCTGTAAACGTTGACTACTCAACCACTCATAAAAAATAACACCCAAAGCATAAACTTCACTTTGTAAGCTTTTGGCTTGGCCTTGAAACAGTTCAGGTGCCATATAACGCGGTGTGGCATTCAGTTCATACAGCTCATTCTGATAGAGTGTCTGGACATGCTCAAAATCAAGCAGGTAGACCCTGCCCTGATTATTTACAAAATGTTCCTGCTTTAAATCGGCATGCAAATAACCCAATTCTTGCAGGCAGATTAAAGGCTCCACAGCTTGCAGCAAATGTTGCCGAATTTGCGTGATGGATTGCTGATGCGGCATGATCTGAAAATGCGCCGGCGCATCGACCAGAATTAAGGCCTGCTCAAATTGTTCATGATTGATCTTAAAAGGCTGTTGAATAATTTGATGTGGAAGGAAAAAATTTAGATCACTTGAGCTGGCATGAGCCTGATAAAAATCCAGCTCATGTTGCCAGCCTAGTTCAGCATGTGGAGATGATATTAAACTATCAGATCTATGCGATATCTGGGTTTTTAGCCAGAGCGCATTTCCCTTGGCATAATAAAGACGCCGACCAAAACCCAGACTACGGGCTTTGGTTCGTAGTTCAAAATCAGAAATATCGAGATGATCTAAATTAAGTCGTGGCAATGTATTCAGGTATTGGATTAAGTGTATGCTGATAATTTAGCAGCTCCAGACAATGCTGAATAGTTTTCCCGACCCGTTCCTGAGTCTCAATGAGGGAAATTTTCGGCCATGTGGCACGCTCGCCTTCACGCTGTAAAATTTTAAACAGATACGGCCGTGGATTCTGCAACATATAGCTATAGTGGCGCAGGCTATATTTACCGACAATATTCACATCACCATAATAACGCTGGTCAACTACACCATAGCCATGATCCAGCAGACGGCGTACAGGAGGTAAGCTTCCGGCATGCTCTCTGGCAAAATCCATCATGCCTTTGGTAATCACCGCGCCCTGACGGCGAACAATCCGTTGCGGCCAGCTCAAGGTACCTTTACGGAAACGTGAAATATCATCCTGCATGAATGGCACGATATGCGGGTTGGTCTGACTGGCAATGGTATAATTAATATTATACAGGCGTGCCATTTTCTCCTGCGGAAAATCACTGCGCACGCTGCCATCCACCCAGCGGGTTGAACCCATATAAGGCGTATATTGACCATCATAGCGCTTACTGGTCAAACGAACCGGTGGAAACAGAACCGGCACCGCACAAGACGCCAGTACCGCACTCCAGACCAGCAAATCCGGAGAAGTATAGGCATTTAAAATGCGTGCATCCTGTCCAGCATCATAAGGTGCAACCGCAATATTGATATGCAGACCTGAGGTTTTGAGTGCTTCTTCGAAGGTCAGATCACCCAGATTTTCGACCAGAAATTTTTTTAGATATTTTACATCCGCCAGACCACCATTACCTTTCATCAATTCACTCATGGTGCGGAAATGAAAAGCCTCATGAAAGAAATTATGGCCTTTCAAAATATCAATATATTGCGAAGGTTTGGATACACCTAACATGGCGGTCATGATGGCACCCGCACTTGAACCGGACATTACCTTCGGCAACAAGTCCTGCTTCATTAAGGCTTTGCATACACCAGTATGAAACAGACCCAGCGTCGAACCACCGGAAAACATCAGGGCTGGCTGGCCATAGGCGCGCTGACAATGCTGAAAATATTCGATTTTTTCTTCCATACTGAGACAGGTACAGTCTATTGAAGCAATATAGGCTAAGCCTTGGCTGACTTCTTCGACATAATCTTCAATAATTCTTTTAGTGCCCACATAGGCTTCGGTAAACAGTAGAGGATGGGCAATGTTGGCAATATCGTAGCTCAGGCCTTCGCGCAAAATATACATCAGGTCACGGGTGCGCTTTTGTTGTCGATAGCGTCGTAATTTACCCAGACGATGTGCGATCACTTCTGCATCAAAGTAGGGTGAACTGTTATCAAATTTCCATTCCTGTGCACCTGATTCTTCATCTATTTTCAGGGCAATATATTTCCATTCCTCATAGGACTCAGCCTGTTGCAGCTGCTGCTTGAGCTTTTTAATACGATAGGCCTGATGTGGATTAATATCCTGAGTAAAATCTTTAAACAGCATCTGCCTTTTCCCTATATTTATTCTTGATACAGCTCGTACCCAGAGCCAGAAAATGTGTACAAATTTTCTATCCTCTACAATAACGAAAATTCTCTACTTTAAGCAAATTATCATACTTTTCTGGCTTTGACTGTGAATTTTGCAATGGTACTATCTTAGCCATAATTTTAAATCTGTAATGTTAAATCATGGCGAAAATTGAGTTACCTGACCATATTTTAAATGCCCTTTCGACTGTTCTGCAGCAACTTCAGCAAAGTCTGCCCGAACTAAAACAAATTCCTGATTTTTCTGCTCATGCCTATAAATGGCAACATGGTGAACTCAAACCTATTCATCAGCTTAGACAGATGGAACTGGCCGATTTAAAAGGGATTGAGCGACAAAAAGAAAAAGTCATCCAGAACACGTTGCAGTTTTTAAACGGCTTACCTGCCAATGATGTCTTACTGACCGGTTCACGCGGTACGGGTAAATCCTCCATTGTTCGTGCCCTACTCACCGAGTATGCAGATCAAGGGTTACGATTAATTGAAATCGAACGGGATGATTTATCCGATCTGCCTCAAATTCAGCAACTCATTGCAGAGCGTCCAGAGAAGTTCATTGTCTACTGTGATGATCTGGCCTTTAATGCCGAAGATGAAAATTATCGCAGTTTAAAGAGTGTTCTGGATGGTTCTTTACAGTCCGGTTCCAGCAATTTTGTGATTTATGCGACCAGTAACCGTCGTCATTTATTACCCGAATTCATGCATGAAAATACGCCCGTTACCCGAGTTGATGTGCCGCAATATACTGAATTACATCCTCAGGAAGCGATTGAAGAAAAAATTTCACTGTCTGACCGCTTTGGTTTATGGCTGTCTTTCTATCCAATGGATCAGAACCTGTATTTGGAAATTGTCGAACATTACCTCAAAAAGGCAGGCATGGAACTCACGCCAGAAACCCGTGCTGAAGCCCTACGCTGGTGTCAGGCACGCGGTCAACGTTCAGGACGTGCTGCCTATCAGTTTTCCAAGCACTGGATTGGTTCAACCCAACTAAATGCCTCTTAACAACTTAAAAGCGACCGGCTCAGGTCGCTTTTTTCATATAAATCATTTATATAATGATGATATTCAAAAGAAAATTAAAATTATGGATGTCGGCGCAGTTCTCATTCAACTTAAGCCCTTACACATGCAGCAAGTTCATGACTGGCAGCGTACTTTGAAAGCACGTCAAGACGAAGTAATTGAAACGCTTAAGGCTGAACAGGTTCATGTCGAGTCCTGGTTTTATCTGCAACTTCATGGTCAGGACTATTTGATTGCATATATGCGCGCCGACAATATTCAAAAAGCGCAAAATATTGCAAAACTCAGTACTTTCCCAATTGACCAAGTGCATAAACAGTTTAAAACTTCATGGCAAGCGGTTTATCCCGCCGAATTGTTATTGGATGCTACAGTTACCTGATTTATTAGCACGGCTATTCAAAATAGTTTTGTAATAAAGACTTCTCCCCAATCAATAATAAAAAAAGCCCTGGAAATACAGGGCTTTTTTGACATCTCGAATTATTGTTTATCCCCGATAATGGTAGACCACAGCAGGTCATCAATTTCACTGCCATTGAAATAAACAGTAACCTTCAATGATTCAGGCTGGTTCTGTTTGACTTCAATCACCTGATCATAACTGTCATCAATTCTAAGCACACCCTCTTTTGGTAAATGCTTATAGTTATTTAATACGGTTTCATCCATTTTAAATGGTGTCGTGGTATTAAAATCAAAACTGTAACGATAATCTGCCAGATCAGGCTGACCGATAATCGTACCACGACTGGTTAAGGTACGAATCCCATTACTGCCACTGCCATAATCATCGACCAAGCTGTAATTATAATTACGCACCTGCAGATATTCTTTGCTCTTTGTATCAAACGCGATTCCAGAAGTACCTGCCTGACCGGTCTCGGCGATACGCTGGAATTCCAACTGATCGATTTGATAAGATTCGGATTGCCCCATGTTATTTTTGGTTTTACGATGCACAATTGTGCCAGAAATCAGGTAGTCGTCCTTGAGATTAAAATCTACATTTGAACCATAACGGACATTGCTAAAGCTTAAAGTCGTCGTGTCACCATTCACCGTCTGAGTAATGTTTGAGCCTTTACGGTAAGTTTTATCCAGAATAATACAGTTATCTTTATCTGTTTTTAATTTCAGGGTTTTGACCGAACCAATGGTATTGACTTCCGAACAGATCAGATTTGGATATTTAATACTATTGATGCCCAAATTATAAATTTTGATAATACGTGCAGTACGCCCATAAGGATAATCTGCGAATACTTCTCCAATCATGTGACCTAGAGCAACATTATAGTCGGTATCATTACTGGTATTTCCGGAAATTTTATCGCGAATTTTCTTTACAATATCCTGATCTTCAAACGGGACAAACTCCTCTGAAAGCTCAGGGGAAATACTTTCCTTAGGAACATTTGGAGGTGTAGTGACAGTAGGACTGTCTGAGCTACTTCCCCCCACCACCGCCACAGGCACTCATTAAACCCGAAACAAGAGCAAGTCCAAAGATAGAAATCTGCTTTTTCATAAAATTTATTCCCTAAAATTTCTTTGCATTTTTATTTGGTGATCACTAAAGATTGGCCTTCTCGAAACTGAACAGCTCAAATGCTATTTCTGCCGGTAATGTTTTTTCTTGGCAGCCAGCTTTATCCTTCGATAGCGCTTTATCTTTAAACAAAGAATTTTTTGGTTCTGTAATTTTAATGTATATTTCAAACAACAATTATCATAAGAAATGAATTGCTTATTTGAATCTTGTTCCTTACCAGAGTCACTTTTCAACACACTTAAAGCGCATTTAATTAGATCGATTAACTTTGCAACAAAGCTTATAAAATTTGTAATGGTTAAGTTAAAGACGGATTGAATTTTCTTTTTATGGAGAATCATGCTCAACTTTCATACATGGCTATGAAAGAAAATATTAAAAGATAGGATGACTTTAGAGCATATAAAATGATCATTTTTATGATATGAAATACTTAATTATTTACAGAAGATTTAAAGCGTCGATTATTTTAGATTGGTCACGGATTCACTGAATTTTTTCCGACGCTTATATTCAAACATGTTCTGATCCGCTTGTGCGAGCGCTGCAAATAAACCCTGACTCGGATGACGCATCGCCATACCAATCGCTGCGCCAATGTTTGCTGCTGCAAAGGCATTAATTAAACGACCCACTAAACTTTCAGCACCTGTTTCATCATTTTCTACGCTAAGAATCACAAACTCATCGCCACCTAAACGGGCAACAATATCATTGATTCGTACGTTATCTCGCAATACTTGAGCCGCGTTTTGAATCAGCTTGTCACCTTCATCATGACCCAAACTATCATTCACCTTTTTTAGGTCATTCAGGTCAATAAATAATACAGCGGCGGGATGACCATATTGCTTACAACGCTCTTCTTCTGCTCGCAGCAGTTTTTCCCAGGCACGGCGATTATAGAGCCCGGTCAATTCATCTTTACTGGCTTCTTCCTGCAATAATTCATGCTGTCTTATCTGCTCACTCTGACGTAATTCTGCCTGCAAGATCGAACTGAGCAATTGTCCCAACAACTCGACCAGTTGCATATCTTGCACAATAGCTTCCGATTTGGTTTCTGGATCAATCGCACAGAGCGTTCCAAACAAACTACCATCTTCTTTAAGGAGTGGCTGACCAATATAAGATTTTATACAGACCTGCTGATTAATCGGCGCTGTGGCATATAAAGGAATTTCTTCAGAGCGAGGTGCAATTCTCGGGGCCTTACCTGCGACCATATGAGAACAAAAAGAATCAGCCCACTGAAACACTTGGCCGGGTCGTATATCATAACCATGGTCTTCACTTTGCAGCACAATCCAGTCTTGGCCTTCTACCCGGGTAATCATCCATAAATCAAAGCCAAAATGCTGATGCAGAAACTTTAATACTGCCTCTCCAGCATCCTGAAAACTTTTGAAATTTATATTTTCCATCCGAGATTGCCTCTGCTACAAACCTGTAAAAATATGCATGATATAAACTTAAGCTATTAAACTATTTTTCCGGTTTCAATAGAATATACAAGCTCTAAATACAGCTATAAAACTATATATTTACAACATACCGTTGCTATAAGTTTTCATTTAAAAATTCACAATAAAAAAGAGGCCTAAGCCTCTTTTCTTCAAGCCTGAAACCTATGCCTCTGTCGGATTAGTCAGTTCCGTCATTGGCCAACGTGGAGTTGTCGTCACAGCCAAGCCATCATGCTGTCCTGCTTTGAGACGCTGATAGCCCGCAAAAGCAATCATGGCACCATTGTCTGTACAGAGTGCAGGTTCAGCATAATAAACAGATGCACGAATCTTGGCTAAATCTGCTTCTAAACGCTCACGTAAACGCTTGTTGGCACTAACACCGCCCGCAATCACCAGGCGTTTAAGCTCCGTTTGCTTCAGTGCTTTCACCGACTTTTTCACCAGAGTATCGACAATGGCTTCCTGAAAACTGGCAGCGATATCGGCATCGCGGTTTTCATCACCAAGTTTTTTCATCTGTACAGAAACAGCTGTTTTTAAACCACTGAATGAAAATTCTAGGCCTTGATGCAGCATTGGACGCGGGAATGCAAAGGCATTCGGGTCACCCTGCTCCGCCAGTTTGGAGATATTTGGACCACCTGGATACGGCAGACCCATCATCTTCGCGACTTTATCAAAGGCTTCGCCTGCCGCATCATCAATAGATTCACCCAAGAGTTCATACTGGCCAATGCCATAAGCTGCCATAAGTTGTGAATGCCCACCTGATACCAACAATGCAACAAATGGAAACTCAGGTGGAGTTTCTGACAACAAAGGTGCCAGCATATGACCTTCCATATGATGCACACCAATTGCGGGTTTATTCAATGCAAAGGCCAAAGTACGACCAAACAATGCACCTGTCATGAGTGCACCCATCAGACCCGGTCCGCGCGTATAAGCCACTGCATCAATCTCTGATTTTTTCACGCCGCTCTGTTCCAGCAGCTCATTGATGAGTGGAATCAGTTTACGCACATGATCACGTGACGCCAGCTCTGGAACTACACCGCCATATTCTGCATGCAGTTTAATCTGGCTATAAAGCACCTGTCCGCGCAAACCCAACTCGCTGTCATACAGCGCAAGTCCTGTTTCATCACACGACGTTTCCAAGCCTAAAACGATCATTAAACTGCCTATAACCTGTATCAATTCTATTGCAGCAACTATTATAGACTTGTGGTATGAGATGTAAATGAGTAAAATACTGACCTTCACTTGTGATTGAGGGCAATTCAGCCCGAGATCTTACCCTAACTGATATGAGGATTCTTCATGCCACAAGTTAAATTGAAAGAAGGCGAGCCAGTAGACGTAGCTATCCGCCGTTTCAAACGTTCATGCGAAAAAGCGGGTGTTCTTGCTGACGTACGTAAGCGTGAATTCTACGAGAAACCAACTCAAGAACGTAAGCGCAAAAAAGCTGCTGCTGTTAAACGTTACCAAAAGAAATTGGCGCGTGAATCAGTACGTACGACTCGCCTTTACTAAGATTAATTTGTGATTGATTGCCTGGAATAAATAATGACGACTTTAAAAGACCAAATCACGGATGTTTTGAAAGCAACAATGCGTGCCAAAGAAATGTCCAAGCTGACGGTCATTCGCAGTCTACAGGCAGCAATTAAGCAAATCGAAGTCGATGAGCGCAAAGAACTTGACGACGCTCAGGTTCTTGCGGTCATTGAAAAACAAATTAAACAACGTAAAGAATCGGTTAAAGCCTTTGCAGGCGCTGGCCGAGATGATTTAGCTAGTAAGGAACAAGCCGAAATTGAGATTTTGTCTCAGTTTCTACCAGAAGCTATGACTGAGGAAGAACTTGATTCCATGATTGCGCAAGCTATTGCAGCGCAACAAGCTACTAGCATGAAAGATATGGGTAAGGTGATGAATTCTCTGCGTCCGCTCATAGCCGGGCGCGCCGATCCTGCACAAGTTTCCGCCAAAATCAAAGCGCAACTTGCTTAATCCCTACTTTCTAGCATCTTGTCTTTAACGTTGAACTGCCTTTAATCATCAAAGACAGTTCTTGACGTATTCTTATTACAAATTACAATCGACCTGATAACGCTTAAGTAATTGCATCTCTTTAGACGATTTCACTTCTACAATTACATCCTGTTTACTCATATTTTGAAACTGACGATCCAGATAAGCACGATTCTGGTCAGCGGCCTGATATAAACGATCAACATAGCGTCCTACAATTCCACAAAATTTTGCATTCTGCTCAGGACTAAATCCCTGTTGCTGCGGATTTAACCCACTTAAAAATTGACGCGATTCCTTTTTATAATCTGCATTAATTCGCTCTATTGCTTCTATATATTCAACTGCACTCGCAGCAAAAATCCCATAACTCCACCCCAGTAGACACATACCCAATAGTATTTTTTTCATATTATGCTTCAGTTTGATTCACGCTGATCTTTCAAAAAGATTGTAGCCTGATTGAATATATTCTTGCTATATCATCCTGATACAAAAACTTAAAACCCAGTGCAACCTTAAATCTTGTATTGATGTGCCTGCTGCATCTGTTTCAGACGCTGGCGAATGGTGGACGATAAAGATTGATTGTTTTTCACGCTACGCTGGGCATGTAATAAGGATTTGATCGCGGTTTCTTCATATCCCGACCAATATTCTACTTCTGCACGATAGCGCAGTACATTAGCAGCCTTGATCGGCGAATCTGGCTCTGCATTGGCAGCCACTTGCATCAGTCGCCAGCCACTCACATCACGTGAATTGGCATTTAAAAATCGCTGCACTAAAACTTTTGCTTTATCGGGTTGCTTGGCACGAATCAACACTTCTGCATATTTATAATTGAGCGCTCGATTCTCTGGCATGATCCGCGCTGCTGACGCTACACTTTTCAAAGCTGCATCAAGCTGGTTCTGGGCTAAATAAATATCAGTCTGGAATAAAACCTGTAAAGGATGCTTCTGGTTATGCTTTTTTGCTCGATCTAAAGTAGCCTGCGCGGCCTGAAAATCACTTTGCTGTATTTGATAGGCAGTTAAGGCAAGCTGGCCTGCAAAATTATTTTGCCGGTCCATCAGGATAAGCTGCTCTGCATTGGTCTGACCAGACAACACCCTGCTATACCACTTGATAATTTCAAAGTCTTGATCATTGAGATTACGTTTCACCGCAGGAAGCTGGTTGGCACGTAAACGCGCTTCACTCATACGCTCGGTGGTCAGCGGATGAGTAAACCAGAAATCCGGCAGAAAGCTTAATCGGCTGGTCGAGCGATGCATGACCTCAAAGAAATCTGCCATACTATGCGGGTTATAGCCGGAACGATACATATATTGCATACCAATCCGGTCTGCCTCACGTTCCTGATTACGACTATAAGTGAGCTGTTTATCCAGAAGTGCTGCCTGTGAACCCATCATGACCGCTGTGCCGACATCGCCATCTGCCTGAGAAGCGACCAAAGCACCGACGAGAATTCCGGCTAGCGCCAGTAAACCTTGCCCTTTAAATGCATCCTGAGAGCGACTGTAATGACGTTGTGTGACATGTGCAATTTCATGCGCCATCACTCCTGCCACTTCATCCATGTTTCGGGCTGAATTAATCAGACCAGCATTAAGTGCAAAAAGACCACCTGGTACAGCAAAGGCATTAATTTGCGGGTCATTAATAACCAGCAAACCGATCGGCTGTTGCAATTGAGTCTGACTCAGGATATGAGAAAATACTGAAAGCAGCTGATCTTCAAGCCATGGATTTTGCAGGACCGGCATTTGTTTATGCACTTCACGATAGACTTTTTCACCGATCATTTTTTCTTTTTGTTGATCGAGTAAGCCGACGCCTGTACCAATATCAGGCACAGAAAATTGTACATTTACTTGATTAAAATCATGGTTAGAGCTGTGCCCTGCCACCATACACAGACTTAAGCCACACGCCAGCGCCAATCGTTTCAATGAAAAATCTCTAATCCTGCCAATCTAATCTGTCTTGAATATAGCATTGAACAATGAGCAGAGACGCAAGAAAATGTTATTTTTTAATACCATTTAAACGACGAATCAGATGCGTTTTAAAATTCCGGATTGACCACATAACGGGGTACTCGTCCTTCCAAGGCATCAACAAGATTCTGATAAGCCAGTTCTGCCATTTTTTTACGGGTGGCTGCAGTGGCCGAACCCACATGTGGCAATGTAACCACATTATCCAACTGGAATAATTCCGATTCCTTTAACGGCTCTTTCTGATACACATCCAGACCGGCAGCAAAAACCTGCTTGGCTTTTAAAGCTGAAGTTAATGCCTGTTCATCAATGACCGAGCCACGTGAAATATTGACCAATACTGCATGGGATTGCATTTTAGCCAATTCCGCTGTCGCAATCAGCGCCTTAGAATCCGCATTCAAATCTACTGCAACGACCACAAAGTCAGAACGCTGTAACAGTTCCTCAAGCTGGCAATATTTCGCATTCAACCCTTGAGCAAGTTCTGGTTTTTCCCGACGATTATGATACAGAATATTCATATTAAAACCGTAACAACCACGACGTGCGATTGCAGCTCCAATATGACCGAGACCAATAATTCCGAGGGTTTTTCCAAAAATATCCATACCAAATTGTGCTTCGCCCACGGTACGCTGCCATTGTCCCTGCTTGGTCCATTGATCCAGGTAAGCCACTTTGCGTGCTGCTGACATCAGTAAAGTGAAAGCCAGGTCAGCAGTGGTTTCAGTCAGTACATGCGGCGTATGACTGAGATAAATTTTCTTTTCATTTAAATAATCCAGTTCATAGTTGTCATAACCGACACTGACACTGGAGATAATTTTTAACCGGGTGGCACTGGCCAGACTATCGCGATTCAACAAGCGCCCTGCGCCAATCATGCCATCAGCATCCTGAACCTGCTGCAAAAGCTGTTGATTCACATCGCCTAGCTTCGGTTGTATATAACTAACCTGATAATTTTGTTCCAGCTTGTTTTGAATATCAGTATCAATTTGACTAAATACAACCACTTTTTGTTTCATCTATTTTTATTCCACAGCAAGATTATTCCAGACTGGCAGTCCTATTTTGCATAAACTGCCATAAACGTTTTTTTAGAATCGGCTGATCCAGCATTTCTTGTAAAGGTGCCAACTGGATCATTTTCGTATTTGATATATGCGCTACAGGCCCGAGGAAAATAATATTTTTCTCTGCACTCATTCCATCCAGAAAACCCTGAATATAGGATTCTACACCACGTCCATCCTGAACATTGGCCCAGGGAAATGGCCAGTTCAGCTCATGAAACTCTCCCGGGACTGCACGCTGGATATTGCCCCATAAATTCTGGGTATCTTCGGTCATTGCAGTTGCATCAATCAAGATACTGCAATGCGCCAGACTTAAAGCCTGCAAACTGAATGGCGGGATTTGTACGATTTCACGCTGTTCCTGAACAGGTACAATGTGAGTTGGTGCCGCAGGTGGTGTATCAACCTTAAGCGTAACAATTGGCTCTAGCGCAGGAATCGGTAGATCAGCCAACGCCTCTACTGAAGCAGGCTGAGGCAAGACGATATCGGTGTGAAATTCAGGTGCAGCCTGATCACGCCAGATCGAAACCTGATGCGGCTGACATGCGCTGTCCCTAGGAATCCAGAGATCGATTCCTAATGTTGCCAGTATGTCACGCTGATGCCCAATCATCTTTTCATCATCACCAATTTCAGGCTGAACATTTTAGCCGGATTGCCTGTGCTTTGCCGAACTTTTTCAGCTTTTCTTTTTTATCCTGATGGATTCTAGTACAAAGTTTAGCTGCATGTTAAAACCTGTATTTTTAATACACAATTAAACCATCCCTGCTGTTATAACAGATTCCGGCTAAAGCTGCGCGTTCTCATTTATTTTCTATAAAATGGTTAAACTGTTCTTCTTTAACATTTGCTGAACAACTTGCTCAGCTTCGAAACCCAAGCGCCAATACAACAGCTCCATCACGTCCAGCTCGTCCTGTGTCACGATACGGTCACTCCACAAACAGGCCTCTGCAATACCTAAAATACTGAGGCGATCACGTAATAACAGCCCCGCAATATCATTCAGGATTTCTGCTAGATCAATCGGCTCATCAGAAATTTCATTATATAAGTCCAGTTCCTGAGCGGTCAGAATCCGGTTTAAAATTCGCTCCCGAACCTCAAGCTGGTTGCCGCTATTAATCTGCTGTACATGCAGCAAGGCGTCGATCAAACGTACAATCTGTGGCTTGACCTCATCGAGTGCGGTAGGCGTATGTGCAGGAAGCAAATTAAGTTCGTATTTCACACATTCCAGTAATAATGCATCCAACAGGCCAATTTCGCCATCTTCCTGAATGATCCGTGCCAGCTTCATCAAAAACTGCCGTGCTACAGTTGTCGGCATGCCACCAATATTCTTGCAGGCTTGCTGAAAAATCGAAATATGCACCCGCCCGTCCAGATTGAGCAATGAATCTACAATGGCACGGCTGACTTCAGCCTCAGTCGGAATAAATTCACGATATTGACGAATCATTAAAATGGCGACCATCACTTCACGAGAACCGGTTGCCGTTTGTAATGCACGCTCAATCAGTTCCGGACGTGGCATCTTGAGCCGAAGTTCCGGATTCAGTGGTTTGATCGCATCTTTAATCGCAAAACTGATCGGAGACAGCCGCAATAATGGCAAAGGTTGTGGCGAGCTCCAGCTCATTGCAGTTTCAGGCACCACTTCTTCCAAAGAACGGAATAAACTAAACAAAGGCTGATTCTTGAGTTTTTTCAGGTTTTCAAGCTGTAAGTCCTGAATCAAGGCAGGATTTAATTCATAAATCCGTTGATTAATATTGGGATGAATATTCAACCAGTTTTGCGGGCTCAAGGAATTGGCAAAGCACATATGTGAAATGGATTCAGCATATTCACTATAAATCTGGGATCCAGAATGATGCACATGAATTCTGAGTAAAGTCTGAATATTGGCATCATTTTGAATCAGGCGTCGGGTCTTTCGATCATTTTTATAGGTCCGACCACCCAGTGAAATATATTTAATAAAACGGGAAATCAATACGCCCAAACTACCAATCAGCCAGATCACCGCACCGACTGCAACATAGAAAGTTTCAAACTTGTTTTCACGGGGACTACCCGCTCGATAAAAACCGGACTTGGCAATCTTACTGCCATACTGACTAAACGTGGTTAAACTGCTATACAGAATTTTCAGGCGGGTATTTTCCGCAGCTTCACCTGAGAGGATTTTATTGAATTCATGGCTGAGCAAGCCATACAGCTCGACTTTATCGAGTGTTTGTATCGCACCCCAAGTCAGGATAATTGCGGTATCCCGCGGACTAAATCCTGCCGTCAGTGCATTAACACCAACTTCATCGGGCAGCACATACACCGCCGGAACGTCAATCAGAAAAGTCTCTGCCAGTTGCTGGTTGATGTGCAGCGCAGCACTTTCTTCTGGAATACTATCCATCGGACTCAACCGACGCGCACCTAGCTGCTTCGCCAGCGAATAACCGCCATTCCGAAAAATATAGAATTCATAGATGACCGAGATCATCATAGCACATAACAGCAAAGCAATCAGATAAGGACTCAGCGCATGCCAGAAGATTGACTGGCTAGGATCAGTATAAAAAATAAAGAGACCAACAACGGTATTAATAATAAAAATAGTCAACAGAATTGCAATCAGGCAAAAACTTACAGGTAGTACTATATTTTTGTTTTTTATAAAATCGTATCCTACGTTTCGCAATGCAGAACCCTAAAATGATAATTTTCAATGGGCTCATCATAAAACAAAAAAGCGGGAAATTCCCGCTTTTTCATGATGATTTTAACTACTTAGACTTCGCGTACACCAGTCAAATCCACTGAGGCTGCATCAATATTGACATCAATATAATTGCTTTCTTTCATGGCACTGTCACTACGTTTTTGCTGTAGGTCATCCAGATATTGCGCATCAATGCCACCCGAAACATAGATGCCATCAAACACTGAACAATCAAAGTCTTTGACGTCCGGCACCTTGGTGGTTCTTACCGCATCTTTCAAATCTTCCAGATCCTGAAAAATCAGACGGTCAGCACCAATAATTTCACGGATTTCTTCCACGCTACGTTCCGATGCAATCAGCTCAGATTTCGCCGGCATATCAATACCATAAACGTTTGGATATTTCACCATCGGTGCTGCAGAAGCAAAGAATACTTTTTTCGCGCCAGAATCACGAGCCATCTGGATAATTTCATTACAGGTTGTACCACGGACAATCGAGTCATCCACCAACAGTACATTTTTACCTTTAAACTCAAGCTCAACCGGGTTCAGTTTCTGACGTACCGATTTTTTACGCAGCTGCTGACCAGGCATAATGAAGGTACGACCAATGTAACGGTTTTTCATGAAACCTTCACGAAATTTCACACCCAGCATATTGGCAAGTTCCAATGCAGAAGTACGTGAAGTATCCGGAATCGGAATCACCACATCAATATCATGCTCTTCACCCCACTCGCGCAGAATCTTTTGCGCCAGCTTCTCACCCATTTTTAAACGTGCTTTATACACCGAGATTCCATCAATGATGGCATCTGGACGGGCAAAATAAACATATTCAAAAATACAAGGACGGTATTCAGCATTCACTGCACATTGCTTGGTGAAGAAGTTACCTTCTAAATCAATAAATATCGCTTCACCAGGCAAAATATCACGCTCAACTTTAAAGCCCAGCGCAGTAATCGCAACCGACTCAGAAGCAATGATATACTCCATACCCTGTTCAGTTTCACGCGAACCGTAGATCAATGGACGAATACCATTTGGATCACGGAAGCCTACCAGACCCTGACCGGTAATCATCGCCACCACGCCATAAGCACCTTTACAACGCTCATGCACACGTATTACCGCATGGAAAATATCTTCCGACGTCGGTACCAGTTTGCCATGTTTTTGCAGTTCATGCGCAAACACGTTTAACAGGACTTCTGAATCAGAATCAGTGTTCATATGACGCAAGTCAGTTTTGAACAGGTCATCATGAATTTCTTCGGCATTGGTCAGGTTACCATTATGTGCTAAGGTAATCCCGTACGGTGAGTTCACATAAAACGGCTGTGCTTCAGCACTGCTCGATGAACCGGCTGTTGGATAACGCACATGACCAATACCGTAATTTCCTTTCAAAGCACGCATATGACGAGTATGGAATACATCACGCACCATGCCGTTGTCTTTGCGCAGGAATAAACGTCCTTCATCACATGTCACGATCCCAGCTGCATCTTGTCCACGATGTTGTAACATCGTTAATGCATCAAACAACATTTGGTTAACGGGTGATTTACCAGCTATACCAACTACTCCACACATAGCAACCTCGCAGACAAGCTAGGATTAATAAAAAGGATTATTTGTAGACTCATCTGAAGCTCCAGACTTGGACGATGTTTCAGATGATGAAGCTGAAGGTTTCGGTGCCCCTTCAGACTTGATATGTTGTAGTGCGCCATTCGCGGCTTCTTTCGACATTTGAGTCGCCCAAGGCGCATAAGGCAATAAGGCTTGAATAAACTTGGACTGTTTCCAGTGCGGTGAGCTCTCTACCCAAGGGCCGATACCCTGCATGGTAATCAGGACAATCAGCAGACCTTTCAGGCTACCAAAGACACCACCTGCCAGACGGTTGAGAGGACCCAGCTTGAGACTCTTTAAAATACGGTTCAACAGTGCAGTAACGATCCAGGTCAGAACTACAATTAGCAGGACGATAAAAGCAAAGGCCGCAATCTTTTGTACGACTGGATCTGTACTCAGAGCAACCATAGACGGCGCAAGTAGTGTTGAATATTTTGCCGCAATAATCAGGGCAAATATCCATCCCACTAAGTTCGCAAAGGCTTTAATAAATCCTTGACGCAAACCGTTGAGCCCTCCAATGAGCAAGATAATCAGTAGAAAGATATCAATGGCATTCATAGGATTTAAAGTGCGTCTACACAATCTTTGACAAGTTTAGGGCCAGTATAGATGAGGCCACTATAAATTTGTACAAGGCTGGCACCTGCCTGTTTCTTGGCAGCAGCATCTGCACCCGAAAGAATACCACCCACACCAATCAATGGGATTTGTCCTTTTAATACCGCAGCAAATGCAGCCAGACATGCGGTACTTTTCTCAAATACTGGCGCGCCAGACAAACCGCCCGCTTCCTCTGCATGCTCCAAACCCTCTACGCCTTCACGTGACAGCGTGGTATTGGTCACGATCAGGCCATCAATCTTGAACCGCAATAACTGCTTGGCAATAAAGGCAATATCGCTGTTATCCAGATCAGGCGCCACTTTGAGTACCAAAGGTACATAATGCTGGTATTCCTGAGCCAATTCAAGCTGACGGTTCTTCAATGTTTCCAGCAGTTCGGTGAGTGCATCACCACTTTGCAGGCTGCGCAGGTTTTTGGTATTGGGAGAAGAAATATTGACGGTAATATAAGAAGCATAATTATAGACTTTTTCTAAACAGATGAGGTAATCATCTACTGCTTTTTCTACCGGAGTATCAGCGTTTTTACCGATATTAATACCGAGAATGCCTTTGAATTTGGCCGCTTTGACATTTTCAACCAGCTGATCCACGCCATCATTGTTAAAGCCCATACGGTTAATAATGGCTTTGACCTGTGGCAAACGAAATAAACGCGGATGAGGATTGCCGGCTTGCGGTCTCGGGGTAATGGTACCAATTTCAATAAAACCAAAACCTTGACCGGCAAGGGCGTCAATATAGGCACCATTTTTGTCCAAACCTGCCGCAAGACCTACCGGATTGGGAAATTCGATTCCCATACAGGTCACAGGTTTCGCAGCAACATTTTGACGCATCAAGCCCATTTTATGGGATGATTTCAATAGTGATAATGTCAGCTCATGTGCACGCTCTGGTGCTAAAGAAAACAACAAAGGGCGGGCTAGAGAATACAACATATCCAGAAAAGTCTACTGCTTTTTAAGTCGGCATATTATAGGCATAGGCTGACAGAAAAACCATGCTTTGCAAATCTTTATTTTTACCGTTTATTGTATGGTCGCCGTTAATTTAATCTGTCCTGCCTCATTATTTAGTTCCATTTTCTCGATACTTAGCCCCATTTGTACCAGCTGAGTCAGGAAATTTGCCAGTACTGCATAATTTTCATGCATGACCGCCAATTGAATTTTTCCTTCCATTTGCTGAGAAGCCACCGACAATCCTTGCTGCTGTGCGACCCGCTGTACTTTTTCTGCAGCATCCAGTTGCGTGTCCCCAGCCGGTTTCATGGTTACTGCATTACTTTGCATCCAGACAATGGTATCTTTCAGCTGATTTAAGCGTTTTTGCTGGGTGTCTGCCGCCTGATGCATATACCAGAGTGCAGAACCGACTGCCGCCACAATTACAAAAACAGTGGTAAAAATCACCAATACCCGTTCACGTACCGACAGGCTGTCCAGATAATCACTCAGTTTTTCAAAAGACTGATCCATACGATTTTGTAGCGCTTCAATGCCTTTCATTATTGAATCCTCACCAGTCCGATCGCAGCTGTTCCGCTGGCCTGAATATTCCCCAGCTCCACCTTAAAGCCTTGCTGGCTTAATTGTGTGGTCAGTGCATTTAACGTTTCTGATGAATTGGCCTTAAGCTCCATACTTAACACAGAAGCATCATAATTCACCCGTTGTGCCACAATCTGATTTTGCATCAAGACTGGCCCCACCCGACTAATCAGCTGCAATGCATGCGTATCTGCAATCTGGCTTTGACGCAACTGCCCTTCAAACTGACTTTTGATATTCTGCTCAGTGACCGGATAATTTTGTCCAAACCAGTATTTAAACTGGTCGATGGCTTGCGCGGCGGTCTGATTCGCCACTTTCTTATATTGATACCAGCGCACAGCATCATAACTAAACTGCAATACTAAAATACCCAGAAAAACCGCCGCGCAGGCTTTCCAGTAGCCGGAAATAGCGCCATTGGATTTTGCTTTAGGCAAGACATTAAACGGATGCTGTTTCGGTTTTTTCAGTACAGGAATTCCATATTGGAAAGACTCCAGTTGCTCCTGAGTGACCAGTGCTTCAAGACTACGCAACTGCTCCTGATTCAGATTGCTCACCTTATAGCTGAGATCCTTGGGCTGATAATCCAGATAAAGGCTTAGATCATCCAGCGACTGGCCGATATATTCCGACTCGCGCACCAGCAAACGTCCACCGATTTGCGCAATCACACGCTGATTGGCATCAGGAACCGGCAGTACCAAAAAGTCCGGTAACAAAGCTGCCAGCTTGACTGGGATCAGGCTTAAAGCATGTTGCAAGGTCTCAAGCGTAGAATTCGCAATCCCCATAATGCTGATCTGATCCGGCTGCTGAAAATGATGCAGCACTTTCATGGCATCTACCGGCAGCACCACGTATTCTTCGAGCAAATATTTGATGCCATCATTGCCCATTTTCTTATATTGGCTCTTGGGCAAGGTCTGCTGCAAAATTTGCACATGACGGCTCGGGAAAAATACTACCGCCTCTTCGCCATGATGAGCCTGTATATCCTGAATCAGCTGCTCAAGTGTGTCCGCAGTGTTCCAGAATTCCCCAGTTGACCATTGCCAAACCCCATTGGCTTCTGGCATCCATAAATACAACATCAATTGTGTTCTGCCATTTTAATTAATTTTTTATAGTGTAGGAATAAAACTTTTAATCTGTGTGGATAAGCCCGGGGCAATCACCGCCTGATCATAAATACGTGCTTCTGCCAATGCATAGGGATGAAAAGATTCAGCCAGCAGAATGGAAGACATATGTGCCACCACATTCATATGACACACCACTGCAATCGACTCATAAGGCAGTTGCGACAACCATTCTACTGCGACTTTGGCATCATCATCCGGTTTGATCGTATTACAGATCACCACCGGCACATCTTTAAAATACTGCTGCAAATGTGCCAGAGTTTCCTGCGCTCGCAATAACGGACTGACCACAAAGACTTCAGGCTTAATCAGATCCTTTAAGAACTGTGCAGTTTGCTCAGCCTGTTGATGACCACACTCCGTTAAAGGTCGCTTGGTGTCATTACCATTGACCGGTGGCGCGGCCTCGCCATGTCGAACTAAAGTCAGTTGCATTTGATTTCCTTATATTCTTTTGCCTGCATGATAAGCAGCGAATATGACAATTCGCAGACAGTCCCTGTGTTATAGATCAGACTTGATGATGTGGCAAGACAAATTCAACATCACTGCGATGACCGTTTTTCATCAATGACAATGCAATATTGAGTGGCGGCGCACCTTCAAAAATCACATCATACAAGGCCGAGGTAATCGGCATATACACATCGAGCTCTTCCGAACGTGCCTTGACCTGTACAATGGTATTAATCCCTTCTGCCGTTTGCCCCAACTCAGTCGTTGCCTGCTCCAAGGTTTTACCTTTACCAAGCGCATAACCCACCTGATAATTACGGCTAAGAGGGCTGCTACAGGTAGCGAACAAATCACCCACACCTGAAAGCCCAAGGAAAGTCAGCGGATTAGCACCGAGTTTTACTGCAAAACGGCTCATTTCGGCCAAAGCACGGGTCAGGATCATACTCTTGGTATTTTCACCCACGTTATACGCAGCAGCCATGCCCATCGCGACAGCATAGATATTTTTTAATGCGCCCCCGAGCTCTACGCCATGCACATCATCACTAGCAAATACGCGGAACAAGGCACTATGTAGGGCTTGTTGTACGGCATAACGCACCAGCTCGGACTGGCTGGCAATCACGGTTCCTGCCGGCTGTCCTGCCACAATTTCCTTGGCCAGATTCGGTCCTGATAACACACCATAAGGCACTTCAGGCAACACTTCACGAATAATATCGCTCATGAAACTAAAGGTTTTGGCTTCAATACCCTTGGTCAGCGAGATCACGGCTTGCGATGTAATAAAAGGTTTGATTTGCTGCAAAACATCCCGGAAAGAATGGCTCGGAATTGCGACTAAAATAATATCGCGATCACGCACAGCCTGTTCCAGATCTGACACCGCCAGCAGATTTTCTTCTAACTTAAAATCTGGCAAATAGCGTTTATTGATATGGGTCGCATTAATATCTGCCGCAACTGCTTCGTCACGAATCCAGATCATGGTATTGCAACCATTACGCACTGCAGTATTGGCCATTGCAGTACCGAAGCTGCCCCCACCCAACACCGTGACTCTTAAAGCTGTCTTATAATCAACTGCAACCGGTTCTACCAGTTTTGAGAAATTTAATTCTGACATCTTATTTTTTAATATCCTGTTATACCGTGCCAACTAGCTGTTCTGGTTCCAATAACTGACAAAATCACCAGTTTGAATCTCTGCGCGTGCTGGAATTGCTTTTGCTGCAGTGCCAATATAAATAATACCTGAGACCAGATCATCTTTTGAAATTCCCAATGCCTGCTTAAACAGGCCAGACTCGACTACAGCACCGCTACGCCACATGGTCGAGAAACCCTGAACCTGAAGTGACAACAGAAAATTCTGAATCGCTGCACCTGAACTAAGGATTTGTTCAAAATGCGGAACTTTAGGATGATCCTGCAAACACGTTAAGGCAAGCACCAATAAAGGCGCACGAAATGGATGATTTTTAACACGCTCAATCTGCGCTGTCTCAGTTTCGCCCAAATCGACGAGCGCCTGCGACAGCAACTCGCCAAAAGCTTCACGCTGATCATCTGGAACCACGACAAAGATAGTGGGTTTGAGCCGATGATGATCGGGTGCAGTTAATGCCGCCTGAAAGGCTTTTTCCAGTTGTTCTGCATTCGGTGCCGGTGCCAGCAGATGACCAATCGATTGCCGTTGGTGAATATTTTGATGAACGATGTCAATCGCAGATTCCGTCATTGCCTTGTATATCTACACTTAAAAACCATACTCAAGATTAGCATATTCAAAGAAAAATACGCTAGAAACTTCATAGCGATTCAGCACGCTCATCACTACTTGAAAATAAACTTGCTTGGTTTTTCAATCCTGTACTGCTCTATTTTTCACCTAAGTCACATAGAGCTATACCAAAAATTGCCAAACCTATACAACAGCTACAAAATCTGCGCTGCTTGCTGTGTTGAAATATTCAGCATCCTATTTATTCGAGATTTCATGATGAAAAAAACAATCGCTTTCAGCGGATTAGCTATTTCCGCATTACTGCTTACTGCATGTGCATCAAACCCGACTGCATTGGCAGTGCAAAAGGAAAATAACCAGTACGAAGTGACCGGATTAGGTAAAAATCAACTGACCTCGAAAAACAACGCGATTACTGCGGCCAATAAAGCCTGTGGCTCTCGATCAACCCCAATTATTGTGGATGAAAAGACAGCTTATAACGGCGCTTTAAAAGGCGTGGTCGATGAACAAACAGGTCAGATGATTCAGGCAGCGGCTACCGTTCTCGGGAATATCGCAGGTACCAATACCGGTTTAAACCAGAATGATGATTATCAGACGGTGCTTACATTTCGCTGTCAGGCCAAATAAGCCTTAAACCACAGCGCAATAAAAAACCGCTCTTCAAGAGCGGTTTTTCTATGGTCTGGATTAGCAGTAACCTTCCAGGCGGGTCAAAGGCAATTTTTGCCCAATGGCTTTTTCAATTTCTGGCAGATAGAACGCATCATCTTCTGCAAGGAAACTGATACTCACACCACTGGTTCCCGCACGACCGGTACGGCCAATACGATGCACATAATCATCCGACTGTTCCGGCAAGGTGAAGTTCACTACATGCGATACACCATCAACATGGATGCCACGACCTGCAACATCTGTTGCAATCATGATGTTATGTTTACCATTTTTGAACTGGTCCAGCATTTTCAGGCGTTTGTCCTGAGCAATTTCGCCCGACAACATCACCACCTTATAACCATCACGTTTTAAATGATCATAAAGTTTGCGCACCTGATCACGACGGTTGGCAAAAATCATGACTTTTTCAATCGGCTCATCACGCAGAATTTCTTGCAACAATTTATATTTGTCCGCCTTGGCGACCATATAAACCCGTTGTTCGACATCGGCATTGGTTTTCTTTTCCGGTTCAATTTCAACTGTGACCGGTTCAAATAACCATTGTTGTGCAAGATTCAGCACATCGTAGCTGAAAGTTGCAGAGAACATTAAAGTCTGACGTTGTTCTTTACGCGGCGAGAAACGCACAATGCGCTTTACTGAAGGAATAAAGCCCATATCTAGTAAGCGGTCGGCTTCATCAATGACCAAAAATTCAATCTGATCCAGCCAGACTTCTTTTTGTTCTACAAAATCGATCAAACGACCCGGTGTAGCCACCATAATATCGACAGGCGCTTTATTAAGCTGGTTCTTTTGCTTGTCAAAATCCACACCACCCAGCAAGGTCACCACATTGAGACCAGCATATTTCGCCAGATCCTGTGCATCGCTTTCGATCTGTAACGCCAGTTCACGGGTCGGTGCCAAAATCAGCGCACGTGGCTCACCACGATAGCGTTGTTCCTGAATCGGATTATTTAACAGATCATTCATGATACTAATTAAAAAGGCAGCAGTTTTGCCTGTACCTGTCTGTGCACGGCCAATGGCATCATGTCCTGCCAGCGTGAATTTCAAAACCTTCTGCTGGATAGGCGTCATGGTGGTAAAGCCTAAAGCATCAATCGCTTTTTTTAGATTGGGATGTAAATTTAAGGTTTCAAAACCAGATGACATAAAGCGGTGCTCTAATTGGGTAATCACTAAGATAGGGATAGTATAAACAAAAAACGCCCCAAGTTATATTGGAGCGTTTTCTTTTTAGCTTAATCCGAAGATTAGTCTAATGGTTGAACTTCTTCAGCTTGAAAGCCTTTTTGGCCTTTAACAACACTGAATTCAACACGTTGGCCGTCACGAAGTGAACGGTGACCGTCACCTTGGATAGCACGGAAATGAACGAATACGTCATCGCCGCCATTACGTTGAATAAAGCCGAAGCCTTTAGTATCGTTAAACCACTTAACTACGCCTTGTTCGCGAGCAGCTGTCATAAGTTAATCCTCATTGAAACTAAAAGAAGGACCACCCGGTGTTGCAAACAGCAGAGCAAACAAGTTTGAAAATATTATTTTTAAGCTTGTAATCATTCTGTAAAACTATCAACAAAATCCCGGTTACATCCATTTATGTAATAGGGTGAAAAACAATCACTTTGTTTATTCAAAGTCCCAAATACGCAACGAGCTTAACATGGGTTTATCACAATTAATAGATTTTTTTTAGCATGTTCTGTTTGATTTAGTTATTTTTTTCATGAAAATTGTCAAAAGACTTTATAAAGTCATTTAGATCTTCTTTTTCTGAAACCAGTTTGGTTCTGGCATCATATTTGCTACTATTTATAGCCTTTTCTGCTATCTAAATAAAACCGCAATGTCCGAATATCCAGCGCAATTCAGCCTTATAGACGCTATGGGAAAACCGTGCCCGATGCCGCTATTAATGTTAAAGCGCGCACTAAAGGCCGGAAATCAGAAAACATTCCTGCTGAAATCATCTGATCCGCATAGCCAGACAGATGTCAGCCGCTATTGTCAGCTGCATCAGCTCAAGCTTGAATCTAAAAAAATTTCTGATACAGAGTTTCACTACTTAATTGAATCTTAAAAATTTTCAATTAAACTGTTGATCTTCACTTTCGTATACTTTTTTACATTTCTCTACCCAAATATCCATTATTTGCGGAGAGATTGGATTAAGATAAAACCTAGTTTAGGGTTATCCCGCACTTCAAGGAGAACACATGAGTGACAGCCGCAATCAGTTAATGCCCCTGTCATTATCGGCGCCAGGTGTCAACCTCGGTGCTTATATCAGCACTGTCAATCAGATTCCGATTTTAACGGCCGAACAAGAAAAAGAGTTGGCTGAACGCTATTATTATGACCAAGATTTAGATGCAGCGAAAATGCTGGTCATGTCGCATTTGCGTTTTGTAGTACATATTGCGCGTAGTTATGCAGGTTATGGTTTGCCACAAGGCGACCTGATTCAGGAAGGCAACCTGGGTCTGATGAAAGCTGTAAAACGTTTTGACCCGAATATGGGCGTACGTTTGGTCTCATTTGCCGTGCATTGGATCAAGGCGGAAATTCACGAATACGTGATCCGTAACTGGCGTATTGTGAAAATTGCCACCACCAAAGCACAACGTAAACTGTTCTTCAATCTGCGTAGCCTGAAAAAATCATCGAAAAAGTTGACGCTCGCAGAAGCCCAGTCAATTGCTAATGACTTAAATGTCACCCCAGAACAAGTACTGGAAATGGAAGGCCGTCTGACGGCGTATGATGCTGCTTTTGATGCCTCAAGCGATGACGATGATGAAGGTTCAACCCATGTTGCACCGGCTTTGTATCTGGAAGATAATCGTTATGATCCGGCACGTCTGATTGAAAATGAAGACTATGAGGAACAAAGTACCTCTGCCCTGCACGAAGCCATGGATCAGCTCGATGACCGTTCACGTAATATCTTGCAGCGCCGCTGGCTAGATGACGAGAAATCGACTCTGCATGAACTGGCAGCCGAATATAATGTTTCTGCGGAACGTATTCGCCAGCTGGAAAAAAATGCCATGGAAAAAATCAAAGTGGCGATGTCATCTAATTAACACCAGATTCTGTTACGGATGTAACTCGGAAAAGTTTTCTTTAATGAAGTAATGCCAGTCAGTTAAGAAATTGACTGGCATTTTCTTTTTAAATTCATGATTGTAGTTGATATGTGGGAAAGTCATCCGCAACTGTTTGAGGCCGGACTGCATAAAAAAATGATTGTTTCTGCGATAAATTTGTTAGTCGATAGAGGCTGACGAGTTTTGCGGTGAGGAGTATTGCTCCGCAAGATGCCTTCCTTGCGAAGCTTCGCTTTTCATTTGGGCGAAACCAAAGTAACAAATGAGCTGCAAGGGTTTGATTTAAAAAAGTAAGACTCCGTCATGAATCATTAAAAAGTTAAGGAGTTTACTTCCAAACTCCTTAACTGATCAGCATTATTCTTTAATGAAGGCTTTTTTATGCCCGAATTTTGAATTTATGCTAAGGTTAAGCGCAAACTTTTTCAGGAAGATCAATTCAAATGTGGATTGCGATTTCAGCACTCAACTTGGCATTTGCCGTAATGCTCGGTGCTTTTGGTGCACATGGTTTAAAAGCGCGTGCCACTGAAGCACAACTCGGCTGGTGGCAAACAGCAACAGATTATTTTTTCTATCATGCTTTAGGTTTACTTATTCTGGCCCTGCTGGCCAAAGTCATTCCTGCACTGCCGATTCAATGGAGTTTTTGGCTGATTCAGGCCGGTATTTTATTATTTTCCGGTTCACTGTATATCATGGCTTTAGGTTTACCACGTGGACTAGGCGCAATTACGCCAATTGGTGGTGCTTTAATGATTGCAGGATGGTTAATTCTGGCCTGGAATGCTTTAAAATACGCCAGATAAGTCTGAACAACACTTAATCATGGAGGGTTGCTAGAATGATGATTTACATCAATGGCGAACAACAGGAAACTCACTGCAAGAATCTGCTGGAACTAATTCAGAGTATGGCGCTTGAGGGTAAGCGTTTTGCAGTTGAAGTCAATGAAATGATTATTCCTAAAAGCAGATTGGGCGATACGCCGATTTGCGATACAGACAAAATCGAAATTATTCACGCAGTCGGTGGCGGCTAATACTCGAGACAATTATGCAAGATTTATTACAGATTGGTTCACGCCAATTCCAGTCACGCCTTTTGGTAGGCACAGGCAAATACAAAGATTTAAATGAAACTCAGCAGGCCATTGAAACTAGTGGTGCAGAGATTGTCACTGTCGCTATTCGCCGGGTCAATATTGGCCAAGATCCTGACCAGCCGAATCTGCTATCAGTGATTCCTCCGGAAAAATATACCATTTTGCCGAATACTGCAGGTTGCTTCGATGCCAATAGTGCCGTCCGCACCTGTATGCTGGCGCGTGAGTTGCTCGATGGCCACAATCTGGTCAAACTTGAAGTTTTAGGTGATGAAAAAACGCTTTATCCAAACGTGACTGAAACATTGAAAGCCGCTCGCACCTTGATTGACGATGGCTTTGAAATCATGGTCTATACCTCGGATGATCCGATCGTGGCGCAAGAGCTGGAAAGCATGGGCTGTGTCGCGATTATGCCACTGGGTAGCCTGATTGGTTCTGGTCTGGGCATTCTGAATCCACACACCCTGTCAATCATCAAGGAAAATGCCAAAGTCCCGGTTCTGGTCGATGCCGGTGTCGGTACAGCCAGTGATGCTGCGATTGCGATGGAACTGGGCTGTGACGGCGTACTCATGAATACAGCGATTGCGGCAGCGCAAAATCCGGTCTTGATGGCATCTGCGATGAAAAAAGCAGTTGAAGCAGGTCGAGAAGCTTTCCTTGCGGGTCGTATGCCGCGTAAACGTATGGCCAATGCAAGCTCGCCGGAAACCGGTTATTTCTTTAAATAAATTTTCAAAAACAAAAATAAAGGACTCAATTGAGTCCTTTATTTTTGTTTTTGATTAAGGAATCAGACCTTCATCACGCATGGCAATCTGGACAGATTGACGTTCTGCCACTTTATTACGGATATGAATAATATTTTTATATGGACTCAGATCATGCTCAATCTGGTTGGACCAATTGGTTAGTACAAACAGGTAGGCATCTGCCGGGCCAAAGTTATCATCCACCAGATAATCATTGTCCGATTCACCGATAGCTTTATCGATATAACTCAATAGTCGATCAATCTCTGCATAGGCTTTTTTCTTTTCATCTTCGGATAACTTGCCACCGAAGAACACCGCATAGGCATCATGTAGTTCAGAGTTCAGATAACCTAACCATTCCAGCACTTTGGCACGTCCCATGCCCGATGGTGGAATCAGATCTTGTTTTGGATCGTGTTGAGCAAGAAACGGTAGAATTGCAACATTTTCTGTCAGGATCAGACCAGGGTTAATTTCTAACGCTGGTACATAGCCTTTAGGATTAACTTCGTAATAATCCGTACCTTTTTCTGTTTTATGTGTTTTTAAATCAACACGTTCCAAATCAAAATCGACATTAATTTCATTTAAAATAATATGTGCTGCCAGTGAGCAGGCACCTGGTGAATAGTAAAGCTTCATTTCTGATCCTTGTTATACACTTCTCAATGTTTTAAATCGCTTCTGACAAACTTTCAAGTGATCAAACCTGTAAATTGCAAAAAAGCGTAACTGTCACCTCAGGGCAGTTACTCATTCAATATTCAGGATATTCCGGGCTTTTGCAAGTCAATCTTGTGTAGATTTTTATCTCTATCTGTTTAACATACACAGGTTTTCCAAATTTAGATGATATTTCGTGATTAGCCTGAAAAAAGAAGAATGGTTTTCCAATATCCGCACAGATGTATTGGCAGGTCTGGTGGTGGGACTTGCCCTGATTCCTGAATCAATTGCCTTCTCTGCCATTGCCGGTGTCGATCCGCAAGTCGGTTTATATGCCTCTTTCTGCATTGCAGTATCCATTGCCTTTTTTGGTGGCCGTCCTGCCATGATCTCCGCGGCTACAGGCGCAATGGCACTTTTGATGATTACCTTGGTAAAAGAACATGGTTTGCAATATCTGTTGGCTGCCACAATTCTGACCGGCATCATTCAGGTCATTGCGGGTTATTTTAAAGTCGCTAAATTAATGCGCTTTGTATCGCAGGCTGTGGTCTATGGATTTTTAAATGCCTTGGCGATTCTGATATTTGTGGCACAAATCCCGGAAATTAACCGGATGGATAGCACCGGTTATCTGTTTATTGCGATTGGTCTGGCAATTATTTATCTGTTTCCGTATATCCCGAAAATTGGCAAAGCCATTCCCTCACCTTTAATCTGTATTATCGTATTAAGCGGGTTGGCGCTGTTGTTAAGTGCAGATATGCGTACCGTGAGCGATCTTGGACAATTCCCGGATACTTTGCCAGTATTCCTGATTCCAGAAATTCCACTCAATCTGGAAACCTTGCAAATTATCCTGCCTTATTCCTTTACCTTGGCGACTGTCGGTCTGCTTGAAAGCATGATGACCACTACGGTCATTGATGAAGTGACTGGAACTGAAGGTGACCGTCATCAGGAATGTCGTGGTCAGGGTATGGCCAATATTGTCAGCGGCTTTATGGGCGGGATGGCCGGTTGTGCCATGATCGGCCAATCAATTATCAATGTGTCTTCAGGGGCACGTACCCGTTTATCGACTCTGGTCGCTGGCGTGTTTCTGTTGTGTCTCGTGGTTTTTTTGAAAGACTGGCTGGCTTATATCCCAATGGCAGCTCTGGTTGCGATCATGATTATGGTGGCATTTACCACCTTTCAATGGGGAGCAATCAAGCAATTCAGCAAACATCCGCTAGAATTTAATACCGTGATGATTGCCGTGATTATTGTCGTGCTTGCCACTCATAATCTGGCGCTTGGTGTATTTGTCGGCGTATTGCTCTCTGCCCTGTTCTTTATTAATAAACTGGAAAGAACTGTACATGTCTATACGTATTTAAATACAGCCAATTCACGTAGCTATATTATTTCCGGACAGATATTCTTCAACAGTACAGAAAAATTCTATCAGTTCTTTGATTTTAAGGAAAAGCTTGAGCATGTCGAACTGGATTTAACCCACGCGCATATCTGGGATGTGACCTCAGTGAACATGTTGAATAATGTGATCCAGAAATTTAAAGCCCAAGGTATAGATGTAAGGGTGATTGGTTTGAATGAAGCCAGCAGTACATTGATCGACCGTTTTAGCAGCTGATGAGCGGTGATTAATAAAAGAGCCTCAATTGGCTCTTTTATTTTATCTGGAAGATCTTGCCGATTTTTATGGAGAAATACCGAGAAAAGTTTGACTTGCTCGGCTCAGGACTTAAAATACCGCATTCTGAATTTTTAGATTTGCCAAAGTTATGTCGAACGATCAATTAGACCAGCAAGTCGTAGAGCTGGAAAACTTAAGCGAGCACCGTGAAATCGTGACGTTTATGCGCCGCTCAATGCCGCTAAACACCTCTCAACGTACTGCGCTTGAACAATATGGTCACTTAATTTTGGAATATCCAGTCGGTGATTTGCGTCAGCACTTTGAACATCCTGAACGTCCTTTGACTGTAGAAATCGGTTTTGGGATGGGCCGTTCACTGGTATTGATGGCCAAAGCCAATCCTGAGCGAAACTTTGTCGGAATTGAAGTGCATGTACCGGGTATTGCGCAATGCATTTACGAAGCAGGTGTTGAAGGCCTAACGAATTTACGTGTACTGGATGCAGATGCAATTCAGGTATTACGTGAAATGCCAGACAACAGTATCAATACTGTGCAATTGTACTTCCCTGATCCATGGCAGAAAAAGCGTCATTTTAAACGCCGTTTTGTTTCGCATGACCGTATGCCGCTGGTGGAGCAAAAGCTGGAGCTTGGCGGAACTTTCCATGCTGCAACGGACTGGGAACCGTATGCGGAATGGATGATAGAAGTATTGGAAGAACGTCCACGTCTGGAAAATCTGGCGGGCAAAGGCAATAGCTATCCTCGTCCGGAATGGCGTCCACAAACCAAGTTTGAACGTCGCGGGATTGAAGCAGGTCACAAGATTAATGATTTTATCTTTAAGAAAATTTCTTAATCTAAGACTCAAAAAAAGCGCTGATTATTCAGCGCTTTTTTATGGGAAAAATTTGGCTTCGAACCCTGCTTCGTAGATAAATTATCAGCTTCTTCATTTCTGATGACGCGTGAGAATCTGCTGGCTCAACAACTGATAGACATTTTGTAAATCTTCTCGCTGCATATTGGCTAACATCTGCTGATGCATATTCAAGATATTCTGATCACCACGCATCGCTGGGCCGGTCTGCATTTGTTTGGGATCATTCTGAGTGGCTTTATTGGCAGTTTCCAGCATTAAGGGATACAACAAACTGAAATCGACCTGTTGTACATCAACCACCTGCTTGGCCATGTCATAACAGTAATTGGCAAAATTACAGGCAAATACCGCTGCAAGATGCAAACTGAGACGTTGACTGGAACTATAAGTATAAACACGATTGCTTAGGCTATTTGCCAGTTCTAATAACAGGATTTGGTCCTGTTCATTCACCGCTTCAATCAACAGTGGCGTCTGCTGCCAATCAATCTGGCGTTCGAGACTAAAGGTCTGTAAAGGATAAAATACGCCTGCACGCGCATGCACATTTTTCAGTAAATTGAGATGGGTGCTGCCAGAGGTATGTACGATCAGATTCTGCTGTAGATACGGATGAATCTGTTCAATGACGTTGGCAATCGACTGATCACTGACCGCGATAATGACCAGATCCACCTCATGATCCAGCTGTTGAGGCTGAGCGATGGCCTGAGCGTTGAATTGCTCAGCCAGATATTGTGCTTTTTCTAGGGTTCGACTGTAGATCTGTACGATCTCATGGTGTGCTGACAATACAAGGGCAAGATGATATGCCACTCGCCCTGCCCCAATCATACTGATCCGCATCTGCTGTTCTTCCTGACTCATTGCGCACAGCATGCCAATAAATACAGATTGAGGCAATTGGCCTTGATGTTTTTGAATAGGCTTTAGAACTTTCGCAGGGTCAGAATCTGTTCACTTCGGCCAAAAGGTCCATGAACATCATGCAGAATCCCGCTAGTCAGACCGATACCATCTTCACCATATTGCTGCACCACTTCCAGTCCCAGCCATTTACCCTGCGGCAGACGGTGCATATGAATCTGCAGGTCCAGATTCGGAAATCCCCAACCGGAATTCGGGTCCTGACGTGGCACAATGCCATTGGCCGTATCGACCATACCGAGCAAACGACTAAAGTCTGTCGTCGGTTGACCTTCTACCATGTCCAGCGAATTTCTTAGCCAGACAATGCCCTTGCCTGCACGATGGTCAGCATGTGCCCGGGTTTCAATACTCTGGATATAACCGCCCGGCCAGCAGCGCATACCCTCCCAAACCGGTAAATATTCTGGACTTTCGATCGGAAAATCTTCCACTCCAGCAATGGCCGTGGTATTTGAAGTTAGCATTCTCCACGCGCGTGCCACGATACAGGTTTTACCATTGGCACACATTTCAGCTTCAACCAGTTCAATGGTTTTACCCGGACGGATCATGCGCGTGGTAATTGAAAATTCACCAAAGGCTATCAGGCCAAAAATATCCAGCCCGACCCGACCAATACGCATGTCAGCACGTGGCTGAAACTGTTCCAGTTCGACGCATAGAATACCGGTGGCTGGCGCCATGTGCTGCTCATGCGGATTCCACGCACCTTGTGCATGAATATTAGAACGGTAATAAGCCGTAGTACTGCCATCTGCATGCTGTTCGCGCTGAATAAAACTGTAATATGCCGACATTGTTTTAATACTTCCCTGAATATTCACTTAAACTTTAGAGTTTACAAAAAGTGCTTTTATCTTTATTTTTTGAGCAAAAAGCCATGATAATCCATGATTTGACAATAAATTTTGCACTGTTTAAATCCGACTTTGGTTAAAAGCGCTTTAAAATTATGCGCAGATAACAAGTAAAAATCCTGCTCCAAGCGTTCAATCATCTTGGTACTTTGCGTTACACTCAACCCTGTCTGTTGTGCCATCTTCTGCATAGTTTTAATGTCTTGCTGATCTTCAGGTTGCATCAGATCATAGGTCAATGCAAGACCATTGGTTTTAAGACACTGATAGATAGCCTGAAAAAATCCGTTTTTTTCGGAATTTGGAATGAAATGAGCCACCAGAATGGCCAATGCGGCATCGAAAGTATCCGGCTGATTCAAATCTTGAATCGTGCTTTGGATGAATTGCACCCTTTGTCGATCTATAGAGTTCAGATTTTTTCTGGCCTGTTCCAGCATAGCGAATGATGGATCAATTGCGGTAAAAGTCCAGTCTGGATAGCGCTGCAATAAATAAGACAGTTCATAACCTGTCCCGCAGCCCACTATCAATATATGAGCGGTTTCCTGGAGTTCAGTGCTGAGAATTGCTTCAATCTGCTGATGCACCAGTTCATAACCGGGAATCAGTTTACGGATGTGATCGTCATAACTGGCGACAACGACTTCGCTGTGAAAGTTTTTTGCCATATTTTTACTCTAAATCTATGCACGAATCTAAAACTCAGGCGGGTCTTTAGATAGATTGAATATTTAAATCTTGTAGCTTGATCTTATTTGCTGTTTTCTTGAAATTTGATCATAGGCCCGGCGACATGGATGTCGCCATTTTGCTGAGGGACATGGAAGTCCCTTCAGCAAAATAAAGGGATTTTGCTTACTTTTGGCCCATCAAAAGTAAGAAAAGCCTAAACATTGATATCGAAACCGTTATACAAATGGAGGCAATGCATGCATTAAATACTGCTTTGCCCCATTTAAGAATCGCATCAATACAATTTAAGCAATCTCTTTCAAGTTCAGCTCTTCACGCATAAATTCACGCAATTTGAACTTCTGCGCCTTACCGGAAGCCGTCATTGGAAATTCCTGGAAGAAACGCACATAACGTGGCACTTTATTGTGAGAAATATGCTCCTTACAATACTGACGGATAGTTTCCTCAGTACACGGATCATTTTCATGCAGGATGATGCAAGCACAAAGTTCCTCACCATATTTATGGTCTGGCACACCGATCACCTGTACATCTGAAACGGCAGGATGGGTATAAAGGAAATCTTCGATTTCTTTCGGGAACAGGTTTTCTCCGCCACGAATGACGACATCCTTGATTCGACCCTTGATTTTCACAAAGCCTTCATCATCCATTTCAGCGATATCACCGGTATGCATCCAGCGTGCAGCATCAATCACTTCCTGAGTTTTGTCCTGGTCTTCCCAGTAACCGAGCATGACGGAATAACCGCGTACACATAGCTCGCCCAATTGACCGCGTGGAACCACCTTGCCATTTTCATCGACAATTTTAACTTCCAGATGCGGATGTACCCGGCCAACCGTACTAACACGTCGCTCGACACTGTCTGCCGTTGAGCTTTGTGCACTCACTGGCGCAGTTTCGGTCATGCCATAACAAATCGTGATTTCAGACATATGCATGCGTTCAATCACGCGCTGCATAATTTCCTGCGGACATGGACTACCCGCCATAATCCCGGTACGCAGACTGGACAGGTCAAATTCGTCAAACTGTTCATGCTCAAGAATGGCGATAAACATGGTTGGCACACCATAAGCCGCGGTACATTTTTCCTGCTGAATGGCTTTCAAGGTTTCCAGCGGATTAAATACAGCTGATGGATAGATCATGGCAGAACCATGCGTAATACAGGCCAGATTACCCATCACCATACCAAAGCAGTGAAATAAAGGAACTGAAATACAGACGCGGTCTTCTGGACCTAAATGAATCGCTTCACCGACAAAGTACCCGTTATTTAAAATATTATTATGGGTCAGCATGGTGCCTTTCGGATTGCCCGTAGTGCCCGAAGTAAACTGGATATTAATCGTTTCATCGAACTGCAATTCACTGGAGATCTGTTGCAGTTGTTCCAGCTCTTGGGCGCTTGGCAAGCTTAGTAAATCCTGAAAACGGTGGATACCGGTATGCTGCTGATCATCAATTTTAATCACATGCTTTAAATGTGGCAGTCGCTCTGCATTGAGGAATTTACTTTCAGTCTGCATCAGCTCAGGTGCAATTTTAGTCAGAATTTCCTGATAGTCTGTCGTCTTGAACTGCGCCGCAATCACCAGTCCCTTACAGGAGACCTTGTTTAGCACATATTCCAGCTCATTGCTTTTATAGGCCGGATTCAGGTTCACCAGAATAATGCCCGCCTTGAAGGCCGCAAACTGGGTAATGGTCCATTCCACACAGTTCGGCGACCAGATCGCCAGACGGTCACCTTTTTGCATACCCAGTTTCAGCAGCTGACAGGCAAAGGCATTGACTTGATCCTGTAGCTGCCGGTAACTGAGGCGTATGTCCTGATGCAGACTCACTACTGCATCACGTTCTGCATACTGCTCGCAAGCCTGATCAAATTTTTCACCAATCGTCATGCCCAACAAAGGCTGGCTGCTGGTTCCATAGGCATAGCTTAACCGTACTTGTGTCATTGAATCGATCTCCTTGATTCTTTGTAATTCTGATTTTCAACTTTACTAATTGTTTTATGATCACGACGACCTTGTCTGTGTACCGGTTTTTTGTGCGTTTATGCTTGTAAATTTTCCTCCTGTCCACGTACTGCGTTGACACAAAAATCGGCAATCTGTTTGACAAAGTGATCCTTATACTTCTGATCAAACATGACATTTCGGGACGGATTTAAAGGTTCAATCACGACAAAGGTCATGGCGCCAACCACGCCCAACGCTGCCGTATTCAAATCTTCAAATTCGAATTCTCCATTGACCTTTCCTTCGGCCAGAATTTCCTTAATGCTCTGCTTGAGCAGCTGCTTACTGCGAAAACGTTCATGTTCCATTTCCGGATCAACCGGTTCGAACATCAGTGAATACGCCAATTGGGGGCTATTCATGGCACGCTTGACAAAAGTTGTAACAGATTTTTGCAATTTCAGTTTTGGCGATAAATCTGACTCGGCAATATGGTTCAGAATTCCGACTTCATGCTGAATCGCGGCCGACAAAACCTCGATTAAAATCTGGCTTTTGCTCTCGAAATATCGATAGACCAGCCCTGTAGAAACGCCTGCGCGTTCTGCAATCGCCTGAATCGATGCCTCCTTCAAGCCCCCTTGAATAATCAGTTCACGAGCAGATTCCAAAATCGACAGGCGATTTTGTTCCATTCGTTCCTGCATCAATGATGATCTTTTATAACTCATAAAATTAATCTCAACAAGATAAAATGAATTGTAAATCATTTTGTGAATATAGATTCACTTTTTTATTTTTTCGTTGTATGTTAAAACCACAAGCACAACAAAAATGCTTTTTTGGACACAACAAATATAACCTCAGGATGGATGAAGAATGAATTTACAAAGCTTGGATTTCGGTTTGGATGAAACTCTAATAGCGCTTCGTGATTCAGTGGCCGCATTTTGCGCCAAAGAAATTACCCCGATTGCTCAACAGGTTGACCGTGACAACGAGTTCCCTGCTCACCTTTGGAAAAAATTTGGCGAGATGGGCCTGCTCGGGCTGACAGTCAGTGAGGAATATGGCGGTTCAAATTTTGGTTATCTGGCGCACATCATTGCCATGCAGGAAATTTCCCGTGCTTCTGCATCCATTGGGCTGTCCTATGGCGCACATTCTAACCTATGTGTAAACCAAATTAAGCGAAATGGTACTGAAGAACAGAAACAGCGTTATCTGCCTAAACTGATTTCAGGTGAATATGTCGGTGCCTTGGCAATGTCTGAACCGAATGCAGGCTCGGATGTGGTGAGCATGAAACTGAAAGCAGAAGACAAAGGCGATCACTACCTGTTGAATGGTTCAAAAATGTGGATCACCAATGGTGGCGATGCCGATGTCCTGGTGGTCTATGCAAAAACCGATTTGCAGGCCGGCGCCAAAGGCATGACCGCCTTTCTGGTTGAAAAAAATATGCCAGGTTTCAGTCATGGCACACATTTGGACAAACTGGGTATGCGCGGTTCAAACACTTATCCGCTGTTTTTTGACAATGTCGAAGTACCCAAAGAAAACGTCATGGGCGGCGTCGGTAATGGCACCAAGGTCTTGATGAGTGGTCTGGACTATGAGCGTGCTGTATTGAGTGCTGGCCCACTGGGGATTATGGATGCCTGTATGGATACCGTGATTCCATATATTCATGACCGTAAACAGTTTGGTCAGGCGCTGGGCGAATTCCAGTTAATGCAAGGCAAAATTGCCGACATGTATTCGACCTGGCTAGCCTGTAAGGCACTGGTTTATGCGGTCGGTGCTGAATGTGACAAAGCTGAGCATAGCCGTAGCCTGCGTAAAGATGCTGCCAGTGCCATTTTATATGCTGCTGAAAAAGCGACTTGGATGGCAGGAGAAACCATTCAGACTTTAGGTGGTAACGGTTATATCAACGAATTTGCTTCCGGCCGTTTATGGCGTGATGCCAAACTGTATGAAATTGGCGCCGGTACTTCAGAAATCCGCCGCATGCTGATTGGCCGTGAACTTTTCAACGAAACAGCCTAAACCTTAACACTTAGAATAAAACAAGGATGTTGGTCATGAATCAGTTATCGAGCAAAATCAATATACGTAGTGAAGAGTTTAAAACCAACCAGACTGCCATGCTGCAACTGGTGGATGACCTAAAACAGAAAGTTGAAAAAATTGCTTTGGGTGGTGGCGAAACTGCCCGTCAAAAACATCTGGACCGTGGCAAATTACTCCCCCGTGAACGGATTAATCACCTGATCGATCCAGGAACCGCTTTTCTGGAAATTGGTCAGCTGGCTGCCTATCAGGTGTATCAGGATGATGTTCCTGCCGCAGGTGTGGTCGCTGGTGTTGGTCAGGTCAACGGTGTGACCTGCATGATCATCGCCAATGATGCTACGGTGAAAGGCGGTACTTATTATCCATTAACAGTGAAAAAGCATTTACGTGCCCAGGAAATTGCCGAACAGAACCATCTGACTTGTATTTATCTGGTGGATTCAGGCGGTGCATATTTGCCTTTACAGGATGAAGTATTTCCAGACCGCGATCACTTCGGCCGTATTTTCTACAATCAGGCACGTATGTCGAGCCAAGGTATCGCCCAAATTGCAGTGGTGATGGGCAGCTGTACTGCAGGCGGTGCTTATGTGCCTGCCATGTCAGATGAAACCATTATTGTCCGCAATCAGGGCACGATCTTCCTCGGCGGCCCTCCTCTAGTTAAGGCAGCTACTGGTGAAGTGGTGTCCAGTGAGGATCTCGGTGGTGGTGATGTGCATACCCGTTTGTCTGGCGTGGCTGATCATCTGGCTGAAAACGATGAACATGCACTTGCGATTGCCCGCAACATCGTGGCCAACCTGAACAAAAAGCCAAACAAGACCGCAGATGAAATCGAAGCGCCGCTGTTTGACAGTTCGGAACTGTACGGCATTGTGCCGAGTGACGCGCGCAAGCCTTTTGATATCCGTGAAGTGATAGCGCGTATTGTCGATGGCTCACGTTTTGACGAGTTCAAGGCACGTTTCGGCACTACCCTGGTGACCGGTTTTGCCAAGCTCTATGGCATGCCGGTCGGGATTATTGCCAATAATGGCATTCTATTTTCCGAGTCTGCCCAAAAAGGCGCACATTTTATTGAACTGTGTACCCAGCGCAATATTCCGCTGATTTTCCTGCAAAATATTACCGGCTTTATGGTCGGCCGCCAGTATGAAAATGAAGGCATTGCCAAAAATGGTGCTAAGCTGGTGATGGCCGTCGCCAATGCCAATGTACCGAAACTGACTCTAGTGATTGGCGGCTCATTTGGTGCCGGCAACTATGGTATGTGTGGCCGCGCGTATTCACCACGCTTTATGTGGACTTGGCCAAACTCACGTATTTCAGTGATGGGCGGTGAACAGGCCTCCAGCGTATTGTCGACCTTAAAACGTGATCAGATTGAAGCCAAAGGCGCTAACTGGTCTGCGGAAGAAGAAGACCAGTTTAAACAGCCAATTCGTGATCAGTACGAACGCCAAGGTCATCCTTATTATGCCTCTGCACGTTTATGGGATGACGGTGTCATTGACCCTGCCCAGTCTCGTGAAGTGTTAGGTCTTAGTTTAGCTGCGGCACTGAATGCGCCAATCCAGCCGACCAAGTTTGGCGTGTTCCGCATGTAAGAGGTGAAAAAAATGACATATCAATTTTTACAGCTCGAACAGCAAAATCAAGTGGCAACGGTTTGGATTAATCGCGCTGAACTGCACAATGCCTTTAATACTCAGGTCATTGAAGAATTGTATCGCTGCTTCCAGTCTTTAAATAGCCGTGATGATGTGCGTGTGGTGATTCTGGCAGGGCGCGGCAAGAGCTTTTCGGCTGGTGCCGATTTGAACTGGATGAAACAGGCCGGTCAGGCTTCTCAAGCAGACAACGAAGCAGATGCATTAAAACTGGCGAAAATGCTGCAAAGCCTAGCGACTTTAAAGCAGCCAACCATCGCCCGGGTGCATGGCATTGCTTTTGGCGGTGGTATGGGTCTGGCATCAGCTTGTGATATTTGCGTGGCCAGTACCGATGCCAAGTTTGCGACGTCGGAAGTACGCCTAGGTCTGGCGCCTTCGACCATCAGCCCGTATGTGATTCGTGCGATTGGTGCGCGTCAGGCTTCACGTTACTTCCTGACTGCCGAGCGAATTTCTGCGGAACAGGCCAAAACCATTGGACTGGCGCATGAAGTCACTCCACCGGAACATTTAGATAGCAAAATTAATGAAATTGTTGAAGCCCTGTTACTCGGTGGCCCTGCTGCACAAAATTCCTCAAAACAACTGATTCAACTGGTCGACCAACAGGTTTTGACCGAAGATTTACTGCTCAAGACTGCACAGCATATTGCCTATATTCGCCAGGGAGATGAGGCGAAAAATGGACTAAATGCATTTTTAAACAAACAAAGCCCGGCCTGGATCAAGACCACGGCATAACAACAAGAAGGATGCTACGATGTTTGAAAAGATTTTAATTGCCAACCGTGGTGAAATTGCCTGCCGTGTGATTCGTACAGCAAAAAAACTCGGTATTGCCACCGTTGCCGTATACTCCGATGCCGATGCACAGGCACAGCATGTCAAACTGGCCGATGAAGCGATCTATATTGGTGAATCGCCAGCTGCACAAAGTTATTTACAGATTGATCACATTATTCAGGCAGCCAAAAGCACTGGTGCTCAGGCAATTCACCCAGGTTATGGTTTCCTGTCTGAAAATGACCAGTTCGCCCTGGCCTGTCAGGACAACAATATTGTGTTTATTGGCCCACCAGTCGATGCCATTCTGGCAATGGGTCTGAAAGCCACCTCTAAAGCCCTGATGGAAAAAGCCGGTGTGCCTTTAACCCCCGGCTATCATGGTACCAATCAGGATGCCGACTTCCTGAAACAGCAGGCAGACAATATTGGTTATCCGGTATTGATTAAAGCCAGTGCCGGCGGTGGCGGTAAAGGCATGCGTCTGGTGGAACGCAGTGAAGATTTCCTGAGTTCACTGGCATCTTGTAAAAGTGAAGCACGTTCAAGTTTTGGCAATGAAGACGTTCTGATTGAACGCTATGTGATTCAGCCACGTCATATTGAAGTGCAGGTGTTTGGTGATACCCACGGCAATTATGTACATCTGTTCGAACGTGATTGCTCGGTACAGCGCCGTCACCAGAAAGTGCTGGAAGAAGCGCCTGCACCGAAAATGCCGGAAGACAAACTTGAGGCGATGCGTCAGGCGGCAATCGATGCTGCGCGTGCAGTGAACTATGTCGGTGCCGGTACAGTCGAGTTTATCGTGGAGCAAGACGGCACAGCTTACTTCATGGAAATGAACACCCGTCTTCAGGTTGAACATCCAGTGACGGAAATGATTACCGGACAGGATCTGGTGGAATGGCAACTGCGCGTGGCTTTTGGTGAACCTTTACCGAAGCAGCAGCATGAGTTGCAGATTCATGGACATGCACTCGAAGCCCGTGTTTATGCCGAAGAACCGGAAAAAGGCTTTATTCCTGCGATTGGTCAGATCAGCTACCTGCATTATCCGGAGCAAAGTGACTGTGTACGTGTGGATAGCGGTATTGTCGAAGGCGATGAAATCAGCACCTATTATGATCCGATGATTGCCAAACTGATTGTCTGGGGCAAAAACCGTGAAGCAGCCCTAACCCAGATGCACCATGCACTGGGTCAGTTCCATGTTGATGGTCTGGGTAACAATATTGCTTTTCTAGATCGCCTGGTGCTGTGTGACTCGTTTAAAAATGCACATTTAGATACTGGCCTGATTCAGCGTGAAGAGGAATTCCTGCTCAAACCTTCTGCGGATATCAGTGCCGAACTGGTGGTCAGTGCCGCACTGATTGAACTCCTGGCACGTCAAGCACAGAATCCCGTTCCAAGCAATCCGGTGTGGCAGCAAAAAGCATTCTGGCGCCTGAACCAGCAAAATAGCCATACAGTGCAATTACAACGCAATGGCATTAACCTGAAAATTCAGTTCAGCACCCAAGATCAAGGCTTTGTTGCCAGCTATAACGGTCAGCAAATTCAGATTCAGGGTCAACTCGTCGATGCCCATACTTTAGCCTTGCAACTGGCGGGTAAACAGCAAAAACTGGCTTTTAGCCAGAGTGAGCAAGGCATTACCCTGTTCCAGAATGGTCAAAGCTATAAGTTTAATTACTTGAAGTCTGATTTTAATAATCAGGATGAACAAGGCACGGAAAATAACCTGATCGCACCAATGCCAGGTGTCATTACCCAGGTGCTCGTGGCAGCCAATGACAAAGTCAAAAAAGATGATGTGCTGATGACGCTGGAAGCCATGAAGATCGAATACTCGATTCGCGCACCGCATGACGGCATCATCGCAAGCTCATATTTTCAGAAGGGTGATCAGGTTAAAGCCGGTGATGAACTGGTCGAGTTCCAGCCACTGGCGGAGGAAGTGGCATGACGGATTTTGTCAAAATCGTAGAAGTCGGGCCACGCGATGGCCTGCAAAATGAAAAAATACCTTTGACATTGGATGACCGGAAAAACCTGATTCTGGACCTGATGAAAACCGGTCTGCAGTCCATCGAAGTCGGCTCCTGCGTTTCAGCCAAATGGGTACCGCAAATGGCAGACAGTGATGTGCTCTTTGCCAGCCTACCCCAAGATCCGAATATTCAGTTCAGTTTATTAACCCCAAACATGAAAGGTTTTGAAGCGGCACTGGCTGTGGGTTGCAAGGAAGTGGCGGTATTTACTGCAGCTTCTGAAAGCTTTACCCGCAAAAACATCAACTGCTCGATTGATGAAAGCTTCGAGAAGTTTGCCGATGTCATGGCAGCAGCCAAAGCCAATGATATTAAGGTACGTGGCTATGTTTCCTGCATGGTGGACTGTCCTTATGAAGGTGCCATTGATCCCAAGCAGGTGGTGAAAGTCACGCAGCGTTTGCTGGAGATGGGCTGCTATGAAGTGTCGTTGGGTGAAACCATTGGTACAGCAACACCGGATCGGGTAAGAAATGTCTGGGAGGCTTGTCTGGCTGAACTTGATACTAAAGTTTTGGCAGGCCATTTTCATAATACTTACGGCATGGCCATTGCCAATATTTACCAGTCTTTACTGCAAGGCATTCGGGTCTTTGATTCATCCATTGCCGGCCTAGGTGGTTGCCCTTATGCCAAAGGCGCTTCCGGCAATGTCTCAACTGAAGACCTGTATTACCTGCTCTCGAATATGGGCTTTCAAACCGGTATTCAGCTGGATGCCCTGATGCAGGCCAGCCGTAATATCAGTGAAGTCTTGCAGCGCAATAATCCATCCAATTATGCCAATGCCTACTGGCAAAAAGCCTGTGCTTAACAATAATCATGCTTGAGCAAAATAAACTTAAGCAACCCATAAGGATATAAACAGCAGATTTAAGTCTGCTGTAATAACAATAGAGGTGACAAGATGTCAAACAAGGTTTATGACGGCGCTCAATCCGCCTTAAAGGATGTGGTGCAAGATGGTCATACTCTGGCTGTCGGTGGTTTCGGCCTATGTGGTATTCCAGAAGCTTTGATCACGGCCCTAAAAGAAACTGGTGCCAAAAATTTGACCTGTATTTCCAATAATGCCGGTGTAGACGGCTTCGGTCTGGGGCTTTTACTGGAAACAAAACAGATTAAAAAAATGATCTCCTCTTATGTCGGTGAAAACAAGGAATTCGAACGTCAATATTTAAATGGCGAACTGGAAGTTGAACTGACCCCACAGGGTACACTGGCAGAAAAATTACGTGCTGGCGGTGCCGGTATTCCGGCTTTTTATACGGCGACGGGTGTCGGAACCGTGATCGCTGAAGGTAAGGATGTCCGTGAATTTAATGGCAAGTCTTACATTCTGGAAGAATCTTTAACAGCTGATGTTGCTCTGGTTAAAGCCTATAAGGCCGATAAAGCCGGCAACCTGATTTTCCGTAAAACCGCCCAGAACTTTAATCCGGTCTGTGCCATGGCCGGCAAAATTACCATTGCTGAAGTCGAAGAGATTGTCGAAATTGGCGTGCTAGATCCGGACGAAATCCATCTTCCGGGAATTTATGTGAACCGGATAGTCCTGAATGCTCAACCGGAAAAACGTATTGAACAGATGACTTTAAAGGCGGAGGCTTGATCATGGCTTGGACACGTAATGAAATGGCGCAGCGCGCGGCACAAGAGCTTGAAGATGGTTTCTACGTCAATCTAGGGATTGGCCTGCCGACGCTAGTCGCGAACTATATTCCGGAAAATATCAATGTCTGGCTGCAGTCGGAAAATGGCCTGCTGGGGATTGGCGAATTTCCAACCGAGGAGACAGTGGATGCCGACCTGATCAATGCCGGTAAACAGACGGTTACCGCGCGTAAAGGTGCTTCATTTTTCTCAAGTGCCGACTCCTTTGCCATGATCCGTGGCGGTCATGTCAATATTGCCATTCTGGGTGCTATGGAAGTGTCCGAAACTGGTGATCTGGCCAACTGGATGATTCCAGGCAAAAAGGTCAAAGGCATGGGCGGTGCCATGGATCTGGTCGCGGGTGTACAAAAGGTCGTGGTCTTGATGGAACACTGCGCCAAAGATGGTACACCTAAGATAGTTCCAGAATGTAGTCTGCCGCTGACCGGCCAGGCTGTGGTGAACCGGATTATTACCGATCTCGGTGTACTGGATGTTACTCCTGATGGAATTCGACTGGTTGAACTGGCACCAGAGGTAAGTTTTGAAGAGATTCAAAAAGTCACGGGGGTAGCGCTACTACGTAACGCTGCCTGATCCAGCCAGCCCTTAAGATGCTTCATTCTTGAGGGCTTTTTTATATATAGCCGTTTCATTTCAAAATAATAATCGCAGAATAAATGGATTTTAATCATGCAAACTCAACAAAATATTTTGCAGCGCTTCGCCTTACGCGTCAGCGACTGGTCTGAAAAATGGTTTCCGGATTCTTATATTTTTGCCCTGCTTGGCGTCATCATTGTGGCGATTGCCGCCATCGGAATTGGTGCACCCGCACAGGATGTCGCGATTTCCTTTGGAGACGGCTTCTGGAGCCTGATTCCCTTTACCTTGCAGATGTGCATGCTGATCGTGGTCGGTTATGTGGTTTCCGTATCTAAGCCTGTCCAGCTTCTGATCCAGAAAATGGCGCGCCTGCCACATTCCGGTCGTGGTGCGATTGTCCTGGTCGCCACGGTCAGCCTGTTAATTTCTCTGATTAATTGGGCCATGAGTACTGTACTGACTGCACTCCTAGTGATTGCACTGGCACAGCGTAAAGAGCTTAACATGGATTACCGCGCTGCTGCGGCTGCCGCGATTATCGGGATGGGTGCGACCTGGGCACTGGGCATCAGTTCTTCAGCTGCACAGTTACAGGCCAATAAAAGCAGTCTGCCTGAACCGATTTATAATCTGACGGGCGTGATTCCATTTACCGAGACTATTTTCCTGCCGCAATCCATGATCATGACAGCGGTACTGATTGTGGCTTCAATTGCAATTGCTTACTGGTCAGCACCTAAAGGCTCTGACATTAAAACCATTGAGCACTTCCCGATTCAGATTGAAGAAGAAAAACCGGAAGTATCTGCCGAAAAAAGACCGGGGGATTGGCTGGAAAATTCACCCATTTTAAGCATTTTGATCGTGATTCTGGGTGCAGTCTGGATGTTTAACGAATTTTCCAAAAGCAACCCGATTCTGGCCATTTCCAGCTTAAACACCTATAACTTTATCTTCCTGATTTTAGGTGTAGCCTTGCACGGCACACCACGAAATTTCCTGAATGCAGTTTCAAAGGCTGTTCCGGCTATTTCGGGGGTACTGATCCAGTTTCCACTGTATGGCAGTATTGCCTTTATGATGACCAATGCGCTAAACCCGGCCGATCTGTCATTGTCACATTACATTGCCGAGTTCTTTGTTTCCATTGCCTCGCAGGAAACCTTTGCCATCGTGATGGGCTTATACTCGGCGATTCTGGGTTTCTTTATTCCTTCTGGCGGTGGAAAATGGATTATCGAAGCACCCTATGTGATGCAGGCTGCACATGACTTGAAAGTGCATCTGGGCTGGTCAGTGCAGATTTATAATGCAGCAGAAGCCTTGCCGAATCTGATTAATCCATTCTTTATGTTGCCGATGCTGGGTATCCTGAAATTAAAAGCCAAAGATGTGATTGGATTTACGGTGACCCAGTTGATTTTCCATCTGCCTTTGGTACTGTTCCTGCTATGGTTCCTTGGTCGGACATTGACTTATAGCCCGCCGGTATTTTCTTAATTTAAGATAATAAAAAAGGACGAAAATTCGTCCTTTTTCATTTAGGCTGCTCTCTTAATTTCCTGTCTTCTCAACTACACCTTCATCATCTACTTCACGTACAATTCCCGTTTCGGTATTCACGACCTCAAAGGTCACGCGACGATTCTGAAACTGTCCGGCAGGTGTGGCATTGGGTTCAACCGGCTGATCCTCTCCCATGCCAACTGCCTGTAACTGTGCAGGATTGACCCCTTTTCCAACGAGATAACTGGTAATCGCTTGAGCTCGTTGCACAGACAGCACCTTATTTTCTGCTTCACTACCCTGAGCATCGGCATGTCCTGTAACCTTCAGAATGACATGCGGTGCTCGTTGCAATAATGCAGCAGCCTGATCCAGCACCAATTTATTGACCTCGGGAACTTCAGTCGATGCCGTATCAAAATTAATGATCTGTAAATTCAGTGCAGTCGCCACATCCAGCGCTTTAACATTATCGGTCTTGATACTGGCCAAGGCTTGTTCTGCCTCACTATTGGCGGTATTAATCACGTCACTTCTATTGAGCGGCTGCTGGGTCACCACTGTGACATTTTTGGCCAGACTACGAATTTGTGCTGCCAGACGCTCGGCCTCTGCATTGGTTGCTGCACGCACTGAAACCTGATTGCCAATCCAGTCAAGTGACACATTTGGCATTCCCTGCATTGTTCTCAACACAGTCGGAATAGTATCCTGATCAATAAATTCTGAATGATAAACCTCACTGCTCAGCGCCCCACAACCAATATTATAATTAAAGATCTGTTTGATCTCGTTTTGCAAAATTTCCATATACTGCGGATTATTCAGCTGTAATTGACAACTGACAATTTCGCCATTACTGCCTGTACTTAATCGCAAGGATGCAGGCTGAGCTGCAGCAACTTCACTGGTCGCTTGGGTATTTGAATCTTCAACATCATCCTGCATGCAGCTACGAACCAAAAACAGGATCAAACCCGCCAGGATCAGAAAAATAATAAACGGCCATAAAAAGCCGGTTTTTCTTTCTTCCTGAACAATGATGGTCTGCTCCGCCAATACAGGCTCCTGATTTAAATTTTGCCCTGCCAAGGGTGAAACTCCTAGCGCTGCCAGAATAGGTCCAGCCCAAACGGGTAATGCGCGCTGAATCGAATCGGCGTGGGTTTCCAGCAAATGGCTAATCGCTTCCGGACTTGAAGCACCCGCTTCGGTCTGTAAAAAATTCATAGTCGGTACAATTGACCGGTTCAAGGTATGCTCTATTTCATCTTGTGGCGCGCTCTGATCCACTTGATCCAGAAACTGCTGCTTGAGTGCCGGATTTGCATTGAATAATTCATGAATTTTTGGATTAAGTTGCTGACCAAGATTCTCAATCCAGGCGGGACGTGCACGCAATATACTTAAAAATATGGGATAGAATTGAGCCAAAGCTTGATCTTTGGCAAATAAATGCTCGGTTTCACCTTGAAGCACAATCGCCGTAACATCGCTTTTTAAGCGTTCTATAAAGTCTATATTCATAATCGTCACCATTCTTTTGATTTTTCTAATGTTTAATATTTAATCAGTGTAACGATCCCCATTTTTTGAAAATGTAAATAATTGTATGAATATCATAAAGTTTCACTGTTTTTGTTGAGTACTCATTTTACCAACACAAAATTTAAAAAATAAAAAAAGCCAGCCGAAGCTGACTTTTATAAAATTGGGATCATTTAAGCAGCAAAAGTTTGAACCACTTTACCCAGCACTTTTTGATTAATGAGCGGGGTATTTTTACCTTGTGACACGATGCTTTCTTTATTCAGGGTCCATTCCAGTTCCGGATCTAGCAGCACCCAGCCTGATTCATTTATCCATCGATCTGCCATTTGTGCAACACGAGCCGGAGCTAGGGTCACTTTTTCCACCCACTCCAGTGGAGTCAACAACCCCTCACGAATCAGTTGCAGACCAAAAGGCACATAGGTATCAAAAGCAGTGAAACCTGGCTGCGTTTCAGCAAACGGCGCCATTTTCGCAGAGCTGCTTAGCGGTTCATGATGAGTACAAATCGCATCAATCACACCTGATTTTACACCCTGACGCAGTAATTCTTTGTCCTGTTCAGAACGAAGCGGTGGACGCACATGTGCAAGAGAGTTAAATCCATCAATCAAATGATCAGTTAAATGTAACTGATGCATGGCCACATCACAGGTCACCGGTAAGCCTTTTTCCTTGGCAATACGGATCAATTCCACCGAAGCACCACAAGACAACAGACCAAAGTGTGCTCGTACTTTGGTTGATTCAATCATCAACAGATATTTGGCAATCGCCACGGTTTCAGCCAGTGCCGGAATCATCGGCAAGCCCTGACGTGATGCAATAAACCCTTCATGCACACAGCCGTCTTTGGCAATTTGTGGTTCTTCCGCATAGAACACCACCGTCAGGTCTAAGCCTGCAGCATATTCAAGGGTACGCAGTACCACATCATCATTGGCAAACGGCGCACTGGCATTGGAAACCGCAGTACAACCGCCCTTTTTCAAGCCCGCCATATTTGCCGGTTGTTGACCATTTAAGCCTTGGGTTTGCGCACCAATCACTTGAAGATAGATCCCACCATCCAGCATGGCTTTTTCGACCAGACCGTGAATCAGCGCACCATTATCTTGTACGATTGGCTTTGAATCGGGTGGCGTAAATACGTGCAAAATGCCATTTTCACGTGCCGCTTTTCCTTCAGACTTAAGCGTACCGTGTTGCTGTTGACCCGGTTCACGTAAACGCGCACACAAATCGACCATGGTTGGCATTAACCATTTGCCTTGACCATCAATCGTTTCAGAGACGTCTGCTGTTTCTGCAACGAATTTTCCATTTTCCAGATACACGGTCTGGATAGAATTAGTGTTTTGGATTGGATCAAGAACACGGACATTTTCAATTTTTACAATAGTCATGACTTATTCCTTAACCCGCAATCGCTTCAATCAAACCTTGTTCTTGTAACTGACCTTGCATCGATAAAGCCAACACCGCCATACGCACGGCAATACCATTGGTCACCTGCTTCAAAATCACAGATTGCGGACCATCCGCAATACTTGAGTCGATTTCAACGCCGCGGTTCATTGGTCCCGGATGCATCACGATACAATCCGGTTTGGCCATGGCAAGACGTTCTTTATTCAAGCCATACATTTTGTAGAACTCTGCTTGCGAGGCCAGTGCCGGAGAATCAATACGCTCGTTTTGAATACGTAAGGTAATGATCACGTCGCAGTCTTTGATGCCGTCTTCCATATTGTTAAATAGACGAACACCATCGCCATATTCTTCAAAACCCAATGGCAGCAAGGTATTCGGTGCAATCACCCGGATATCCTGGCAACCTAAAGTTTGCAAGGCAGCCACATCTGAACGCGCGACACGTGAATGCTTGATATCGCCAATAATGGCAATCGACATTTCTTCGAATTTTTTATTGGTTTCGCGGCGAATGGTCAGCATGTCCAGCATCGCTTGAGTCGGATGCGCATGACGGCCATCACCGGCATTAATAATTGCCACTGTTGGACAGACATCCTTGGCAATAAAATGCGCTGCCCCTGAAGATGAATGACGCACCACGAAAATATCGGCCGCCATGGCTTCCAGATTCCATAAGGTGTCACGCAGGGTTTCACCTTTGGAAGTACTCGAACGGGCAATATCGATATTGAGAACGTTGGCAGAAAGGCGCTTGGCAGCGGCTTCAAAGGTGGTGCGGGTACGGGTTGAATTTTCGAAGAACAGGTTCATCACCGTTTTGCCTTCGAGCAAATTATTGGTGATCAGCTGATTTTGGTCATTAAAAAAGGACTGCGCAGTGTCCAATATTTTTGTCAGGGTTTCTTTAGAAAGACCTTCGATGGTCAAGAAGTGTTTTAGATTACCTTCTTTATTGAGTTGAATCTGGCTCGGTGTATGCAATGCCGCCAAGTGCATGAGAGATTCCTTATGCGTTAAGTCAACATATTATACAGAGATTGGCGAATTTTTATAGTTGGCCACGCTGCTACTTGTACAAAAAGCATCTGAACAATAAAAATAGAAAATCAGATTCCTTTGTATTTTTTCAATAAGATAATTTAACCCAATTTGCATCTTGCTGATTTTAAGTACAAAACCAACGGGCGCTTCAGTCTGGAGCATTCACACCCATCTCAGGTTTAACGCAGTGCACCAATATACCGATGTGACACCTGTGCACGATAGATATCGTCTTCATCCGGTTCGACCGAGATCAGCCCTTCCTGCTGGATCGGGTGTGCAGATTCTGTTTGTGAGTCTTGTGCTGTTTCAGAAATCTCCAGTACCATTTTGAGGCGCTGGATCAGATGATTCAAATCTGGATCCTGGGTTTGCTCTGCCAGTTGAATCACATGCCGGGCATAATCCAGGTTCTCTGCCAGATAAATTGCATCAATTACCCGACCGGAAACCCGTCGTAAACGTGCATAAATTAAAGTGGCCACTGAAAAAGCGTCATGGTTGCGTAACTGATTCTCTAACATCTTAACCCCCATTATAAAATTGAAAAATCAGGCAGCCATCGCTCCCCATCGACTGACCGCCTGATTTGCCATGTATAGAGCAAAATGCATACCAGTTCCTCAATTTATAGTGTGAATATTATTTTTCTCTATCACATGCCACGGCCTTTCAGAGAATTTCAAAAGCTTTCAATATAAAAATACGGTAAACTTAGCGCAGTTTTTTATTTATCTTTTTTGGTCTCTCTATTATATGAATACCTCTCCACGTTTAAGCAATTATTGGGTCACCTGTGCCGATGGTCTGGAAACCTTATTAGAAGAAGAAATACAAGGCTTAGGTGTTCAGAATATTGAGCGTTTTCCAGGCCGTTTAACCTTTAAAGGTACACTGGAAAATGCTTATCGTATCTGCATGTGGTCACGTCTGGCTTCACGTGTCTTGATGCCGATCCACACGCATGAAATTGAATTTTCTCATGATGCCCGTGATGTGGCAGAAGAACTCTATGAAGGGGCTCTCAGCTTTGACTGGTCGCTGATTTTTGCACCACAAAGTACCTTTGCGATTCGTTTGCATGTCGAACGTGATATCAAGGTCAATACCCAGTTTGCGACTTTACGTGCCAAAGATGGTGTCGTAGATTCCTTTATGGAAGCCGTAGGCAAACGTCCAAGCATTGATACCAAACAGCCTGAAATTACCATGTATATTCTGGCAGGCAAGAAAGAACATACTTACTGCCTGGACCTGTCTGGCGACTCTTTGCATAAACGCGGTTATCGCCGCTTTATGACTGACGCCCCAATCAAGGAAAACCTGGCCGCTGCGATTCTACAAAAAGGCCAGCTTAAACAGATTAATCCAGACATCATTGTCGATCCAATGTGTGGTTCAGGTACCTTTATTATTGAATCCCTAATGATTTTGACCGACCGTGCACCGGGTCTGGTCCGTCGTTTCGGTTTTAATGGCTGGAATGGCCATGACCATGAACTGTGGATGAGCATCAAGGCCGAAGCTGCTGAACGTCATCAAGCGGCAATGGAAAATCCATTACCACAATTCTATGCCTTCGATGCGGACTGGGAAGCGGTTAAAGCCACCAGACAAAATATTATCGCGGCGGGTTTTGAAGCTGCTCTCGACAATATCATGATCGAAGAACGGACTTTAAATGACTGGCCTGATTTCCATGCAGAAGGCAAGAAAGTATTCTTCGTGACCAACCCGCCATATGGCGAACGTCTCGGCGATAAAGCGCAAAACCGTTCTTTATACCTGGGTTTATCGGCTTTATTGCAAAAGAATTTCCCGAATCAAAAAGCGGCTGTGATTGCCTCCCAAGTGGAACAGGCCGATGTGCTGGCGTTCAATGATCCGCAAATCCTGCGTTTGATGAATGGTAAATTGCCGATCTATATCCGCTTCGGTACGGTTAAACCGGCCGCAGTGGTACGTCCATTCCTAGAAAGCTGGCAGCCTCAGCAGTTTGAACCGATTGAAGGTGCGATGGAGTTTGCCAACCGTCTGACCAAAAATATGCAAGCTCTAAAAAAATGGGCAGTCAAGGAACAGATCCATTGTTTACGTCTCTATGATGCAGATTTACCTGATTTTAACGTCGCAGTAGATCTGTATGGCGAGCGTTTGCATGTACAAGAATATGCGCCACCTAAAACTATTGATCCGGAAAAAGCCAAAAAACGTTTCAACCTGGCCTTACAGGCCATTCGTGCCGTGACCGGTTTGGGCCGTGATGCGATCTTTATCAAGACCCGTGCACGTCAGGAAGGTAAAAACCAGTACACCAAACAAAGTACAGCATCCAAGCGTTTTATCGTTCAGGAAGGTCAAGCCAAGATTCTGGTCAACCTGACCGATTATCTGGATACCGGTCTGTTTCTGGATCACCGTCAAATGCGTTTACGTATTGCACGTGAAGCAAAAGGCAAACACTTCCTGAACCTGTACAGCTATACCTCAACGGCAAGTTTACATGCTGCTTTGGGTGGTGCTGCAAGTACAACCAGCGTCGATCTGTCGAATACTTATTTGAACTGGTCTAAAGAAAATTTTGTTCTGAACGGCTTAACCGTGGATCATGCGGATGAACAGCATCAGTTCTTTGCCTCTGACTGTTTCGAATGGCTAAAAGAAGGTCATGAGCAATATGAGTTGATCTTTATCGACCCACCAACCTTCTCAAACTCGAAGAAGTTCTACGGGACCTTTGATGTACAGCGTGACCATTTGTCCCTATTAAAACGTGCCATGAATCGCTTAACGACTGATGGTACCTTGTATTTCTCAAATAACTATCGCGGTTTTGAGATGGATGAAGAAATTCTAGCCTTCTTTGATGTTGAAGAAATCACTCAAGAAACCATTGGGCCTGACTTCAAGCGTAATCAAAAGATTCACCGTGCCTGGAAAATCCGTCATCCACAAGTGTAATTTGATGATGAATTAACTGTCTTTATCACGATTGATATCTTCTTTATTTTTCCTGAGGTGAGTTTTAAGCAATGCTTTAAAGCTCGCCGCAACAAGAATACAAAAGTGTTGTGATGCCCGAAGTTAAAAATAAGATTAAAAAAACCCAGCCTAGGCTGGGTTTTTGTTGCAAGGAGAACCGGTTTAGTTAAGTTTCATTTTTTCGAAGATTAACTCACCTGCTTCAGCTTTTACCAGAATGGTATCGCCCGGCTGGAAGTCTCCTGCAAGAATTTTCTGAGCCAGTCCATTTTCAATACGCTGCTGGATTGCACGTTTCAGTGGACGTGCACCATACAGCGGATCAAAGCCAGCATCGATTAACTGATCGAAGGCAGTATCGTCTACCGACAAGCGCATATCGCGTTCTGCCAGACGTTGACGTAAACGGTTCAACTGGATATCGGCAATACCGCGAATCTGGTCTTTTTCCAGCGCATGGAACACTACCAGCTCATCAATACGGTTAATAAATTCTGGACGGAAATGTTCCGATACCGCATTCATCACCACCGTACGGACTTCTTCTTTAGTGGCATTACCGCCCAATTCACGTACATCCTGCGAACCCAGGTTCGAAGTCATGACGATCACAGAGTTTTTAAAGTCCACTACCCGGCCTTGCGAGTCAGTTAAACGGCCATCATCCAGTACCTGTAGCAAGATGTTAAATACGTCCGGATGCGCTTTTTCGACTTCATCAAACAAGATCACACTATACGGTTTACGACGTACGGCTTCAGTAAGCACCCCACCTTCTTCATAACCGACATAGCCCGGAGGCGCACCGACCAAACGGCTCACCGAATGTTTTTCCATAAATTCCGACATATCGATACGCACCATGGCATCGTCGCTGTCAAACAGGAAGTTCGCTAAGGCTTTGGTCAATTCTGTTTTACCCACACCCGTTGGCCCCAGGAACAGGAATGATCCACTTGGACGGTTCGGATCTGACAGACCGGCACGTGAACGGCGCACCGCATTAGACACCGCAACTACGGCTTCATCTTGCCCTACCACACGGTTATGCAGAAATTCTTCCATATGTAGAAGTTTGTCACGCTCGCCTTGCAGCATTTTCGCCACAGGAATTCCTGTGGCTGCACTGACCACTTCTGCGATTTCATTGTCGGTGACTTTGTTACGCAGCAATTTTGGCGTTGCACTTTCATCGGCTTTTTCAGCCAGCTCAAGCTGCTTTTGCAACTCTGGAATCACGCCATATTGCAAACGTGCTGCCTCGCCCAGATCACCTTCACGTTGCGCTTTTTCAAGTGCTGTACGCGCCTGATCCAGTTTGATCTGTACGTCTTTATTGCCTTCGACCAGCGCTTTATCTGCGCGCCAGACTTCTTCTAGGTCATGATACTCTTTTTCAACTGTGGCGATCTGATCGGACAAGTATTGAATCTCAGCTTTGGCACCTGAGTCTTCATCTTTTTTCACCGCTTCCAGCTGCATTTTTAACTGAATCAGACGGCGTTCCAGTTTATCCAGTGCTTCTGGTTTAGAATCGAGTTCCATTTTGATGCGCGATGCTGCTTCATCAATCAGGTCAATAGCTTTATCCGGCAACTGACGGTCGGTAATATAACGATGTGACATTTTCGCCGCCGCAATAATCGCGGAATCCAGAATCTGTACCCCGTGATGGGTTGCATAGCGATCTTTCAGACCACGCAGAATCGCAATGGTATCTTCCACGCTTGGCTCATCGACCAGTACTTTCTGGAAACGACGTTCCAGCGCTGCATCTTTTTCAATATACTGACGATATTCATCCAGTGTGGTCGCACCGACACAGCGCAGCTCGCCACGGGCCAACGCAGGTTTCAGCATGTTACCGGCATCCATCGCGCCATCACCTTTACCAGCACCCACCAGGGTATGCAACTCGTCGATAAACAGGATGATTTCGCCTTCGTGTTTGGCAATATCTTTCAGAACGGCTTTTAAGCGTTCTTCAAACTCACCACGGTATTTGGCACCGGCCAGCAAAGAACCCAGATCAAGTGATAAAACACGTTTACCTTTGAGTCCTTCAGGCACTTCACCATTGATAATCCGCTGCGCCAGACCTTCGACGATTGCGGTTTTACCGACCCCTGGCTCACCGATGAGTACCGGGTTATTTTTGGTACGGCGTGATAAGACCTGAATGGTACGACGGATTTCATCATCACGGCCAATCACAGGATCAAGCTTGCCTGCCAACGCACGTTCAGTTAAATCAATGGTGTACTTATTCAGTGAATCACGCTGATCTTCATGATTATTGCTCATGACTTTTTCATCGCCTCGAAATTGATTAATCACTTGGCCTAAAGTCTCTGCCTTTACGCCAATACTATTTAATAAGGTTTTGGTATTTCCGGTTTCTGCCAGCGCCAACAGCACCCAATCCGTAGATAAAAACTCATCTCCGGCTTTTTGCGCAAAGCTGTCTGCCAGATGCAATACTTTTGCCGCTTCAGGACTGAGGTTGATATCTGCTGATGGATTGGTCAGGGTTGCCGCATTGCTCAATGCTGTTTGCAGCTTGGTTTGTAGCTCACGCAGATTAGCACCGGCCTGTTGCAGCAGGCTGACATTGGATGCTTCATCCATCAAGGTGGCCAAGATATGGATCCCATCAATGGAGGTATGATCCTTACTCATGGCCAGCGATTGCGCATCGGAAAGGGTTTGCTGCAGGCGATTGGTAAATTTTTCAAAACGCATTCTTGTTATTCCTCACAACAAATTTTCTACTTGATGGATATATGGGTGCACTTGATAAAATTTCAAATCATTTTTATATATTTTTCAAAAACTTAATATAAATATTAGACAGTCTTTAATAATAATATTGGTGTGATCAAATCATATTTCAAGTGAGGTTAGAAGAATTTTTAAGGTGAAGATAAACAATTCATATTTTATTTAATTTACTCTGCTATTTTTCGGCTTAGTAGAGAATAGAGAGATATTTTTAGTACGGTTGCAACCTTCCTAGTAATCGCAATACTTCACTCAAACCATGTTCTGTTTGCATTAGAGATCTTGGCGTTTGCTGATCCAAAAGCTTGTTAGGTGAATTGATAAACTGCCGCATCCAGCTCAAGTCTCCACCATGCAAGCTAAATAACTTTTGATAGATATTTACTAAAGCTATAGCTTTTTCGCCTGCTGTAGTATCTGGTTCTAATTCTTTTTCATTTATAACCAGAGATAATTCCGCCTCAGATAAACCCAGAATCAATGCAAGTTCGAATTCTTTCAGTTGCAACTGCTCAGCTAAGTTGAATACTGCTATAGCTAATACTTGGGATTTAGAAATACCTGTTTCACTATTCATTTTTATCAAATCATCTTGATGCGTCTTATTTCGATTATGCTGCTTTTATTGTTTTCCGGCCATGTTGTTTATCATCAAATTTAATTTCTCATAAAATTAAAACACCCTCGCTTGGAGGGTGCTTTAAAATAACAACACCATGATTATGGTGCCGGATTCGGTTGCTGACGGTGAATTGCCTCAATACCTTTCAGTATTTCCTCAGACAGATCAATTTCAAATGCCTGAATATTTTCTTTCAGCTGATCCAGATTGGTGGCACCAATAATCGTACTGGTCACAAAGAACTGCTGCTTGATAAAGGCCAAAGCCAATTGGGTAAGACTTAAGCCATGCTGTTCTGCCAGCTGGGCATATTGCTCGGTTGCCCATTCACTTTGCGGATTGCTATAACGGCTAAAGCGGGAGAACAGTGTTACACGCGCATTGGCAGGACGTGCACCATGCCGGAATTTACCGGTCAGATAACCAAATGCCAAAGGTGAATACGCCAACAAGCCCACACCTTCATAATGGGCAATTTCTGACATGCCGATTTCATAAGTACGGTTCAGCAGGTTATATGGGTTTTGTACACTGACAAATTTGGACAAACCTAATTTCTCTGCGAGGTGCAGAAATTTCATCGTGCCCCACGGGGTTTCATTGGAAAGACCAATATAACGGATACGGCCTTTTTTAATTTCATCCTGCAAGGCGGTCAGGGTTTCTTCGAGATCTGTCACGGTACGGTCTTCTGCCGCTTCAGCATTGCCATAACCCAGCTTGCCAAAGAAATTGGTTGGGCGTTGCGGCCAGTGCAGCTGATACAGGTCAATATAATCCGTTTGCAGGCGTGACAATGACTGGTCAATTGCTGCTGAAATTTCATCGGCAACGAAACGGGTTTTACCATCCCGGATATGGCTACCACCTTGCGAGGGTCCGGCAATTTTTGAGGCTAAAAAAAGTTTGTCACGGCCACCACGGGCAGCGATCCAGTTCCCGATAATACGCTCGGTAGCACCCTGCGTTTCAGGTTTTGGCGGTACCGGGTACATTTCCGCAGTATCCCAGAAATACACTCCCTGATCTAAAGCATAATCCAGTTGCTGAAAAGCCTGTTCTTGTGTGTTCTGCTCACCAAAGGTCATGGTGCCCAAACAAATTTCTGGCAAAAAAATGCCGGTATCCGCCAATGGTCTGAATTGCATAAAAACATCCTGTGAATTTTATTCAGTGAATTGAGATCAAGTGGGCTATAGCCTATCGGAATTATAAGGGAGACTTAAATCATCTTTTCTGAGAAGCTTGTTCTAAATTTTTATGTATTGAGTAATGACGCATAAAAAAAGCAAATCCGAAGATTTGCTTTTTAATATCTGGATTATTCGTCTATGGCACCATCTGCCACTGCTTCAGATGCTTCTTCTAATGAAGCATCAAAGATCAGGATGGCTTTACCATCGGTTTCGATCATGCCCTGCTCTTCCAGGGTTTTTAGTACACGTCCGACCATTTCGCGGGAACAGCCAACAATGCGACCAATTTCCTGACGGGTAATACGAATCTGACGGCCATTCGGCAAAATCATCGCTTCTGGCTGTGAAGACAGGTCGATCAGACAACGTGCAATCCGGCCTGAAACATCAATAAATGCCAGATCAGTGACTTTACGTGTGGTATTTTTCAAACGACGTACTAATTGAGCAAATACCGCATAGCTCAGATCAGGATATTGCTTGCTGATTTCGTGAAAGTTTTCATAGGTAATTTCGGCAATTTCACACACATCACGCGTACGAACTTCCGCAGTACGTTGTGGATTAACCTCGAATAGACCCATTTCCCCAAAGAAGTCACCCGCATTTAAATAAGCCACGACAATTTCACGATCATCATCTTCACGAAGAATGATAGATACAGACCCCTTCAGAATTAAATATAAAGATTTAGATTCTGATCCTGCATCAATGATCGTGGTACGTTTTGGATAACGATTAATATATGCACGTTTTAACAGTGCTTTCACGGATTCTGGTAATTGCCCCGGAGAAAGCGCATCAGTGCTTAATTGTGAAAAGTTTGAAGTCATGCTAACAGTTCCGATTATGGATAATTTATAGATCGCACAAGACCTAATGTGAACTTGTCACACAGTGGGATTGAAATTCCGTATCAACCCAATTTATGTTAGTGTACAGTTACTTGACAAATTTATAGCTTTTTTTAGGTAGTTGCAATGCAAACAAGCGTTCATTGGTTAGAGAATGTTGCTTTTGAAGCAAAAACTCAAAGTGGTCATAGCCTTATCATGGATGGTTCAGCTGAATACGGTGGTGAAAACCGTGGTCCCCGTCCTATGGAACTGCTTTTAACGGGTCTGGGCGGTTGTGCGTCTTTTGATATTGTTACCATTTTAAAGAAGGCTCGTCAGGATATTACCGATGTACGCTGCGAATTAAAGGCTGAACGTGCAGATACAATTCCGGCAGTATTCACGAAAATTCACTTGCATTTTGTAGTGACCGGCAAAGCGATTAAAGAGAAACAGGTCGCAAAAGCCGTAGAACTTTCTGCTGAAAAATATTGCTCTGCCAGCAAAATGCTGTCTGATGGCGGTGTTGAAATCACCCATGATTATGAAATAATCGAAGCAGAATAAAATCTAGATTCTGTAAAAAAAGCGGCTGGAAAAGCTGCTTTTTTTGTATCAGAAAATTGCCTTTTCTCAGAACCGCTGAACTGAATACTGATTGCCATCTTCAAAGCTCAAGATATTTTCTGGAAATCTTAAGGCGCCGAGTCGATGTCTGAACGCGACACCCTGTTGACGATCGAGATAGCGTTTACCCACTGAATAATCCACACAAAATACGTTTTGTTGCTGTCCATACCATTGCAGTGCATCGATCGATTTGAGTAAACCGGTTTTTTCTTCAGTAGATTTAAAGTTCCGCCAATAATGTCCAGTAATGACTGGAATTTGGTCGGTATAGCTGTCCCACCATGGCACGCGGTCGATCATCCGCCACCTTCCACCGGCATAAATCGGTTCTAAGGCGATTTTTTCCGCACCAGAAGTAATGACCCGAATCGGATTGTGCATTTGCTCACGTAGCTCTTTTTCTGCGAGATGTTGCAATAAAGGTAAAGTTGCAGCCGGGTCTTTGAACTGGTGTTGGTAGCGTTGCTGCTCTATCTGGATGAATTCATTAATACCTAAGGCTTGCAGATCCAGCGCTGTATGTTGAACGAAATCAGCATAGGCTTCGCCAAGCGAAGTAAAACCAGAATTGCGTAATTGATCAATTGATCCTTGATGCCAACAGGCATGCACAACACGCAGCTGCTCCGACTCCAAGGCCAACGGTAAGCTATTTAAAAAATCCAGAATCCATTGTCGATCTTTGATTGAGGCTTGGATTGAATCAAAAGGTTTCAGATCATCCTGATGCGGTGAACCAAAAAACCAGCCATTGCCTTCCCGCAAAGTATCGGTCAACAAGTTCAATTCATGATTACCCATCACACATTGTGCATAGCCTTCATCTACCAGCTGTTTGACGCGTTTAATCACCGCAACACTGTCTTGCCCCCGGTCACACAGATCACCGACAAAAATTAGTTTTCGCTGCTCTGGATGATGACCATTCCGGTCATAGCCTAATACCCGGATCAGTTGTTCCAGCGCGGCAATCTCACCATGAATATCCCCTACGATATCCACGGGGCCAGTGAAAGCCTGCTGTATAAATGAGTACTTCATTTATGCATCCTGAATTAAGTCTAAAACAGAATATATCCTTATGAGTATGCTTTAAATTTATGTAGATCTGAATACAGAATGAATCATCATTTAAATAATTTAATATTTAGTAATGTAATTCCCTACACCTACATGAAATTAATTTCAGTCTGATTCAGGCAAAAAAGCATGTGCTCTCTCAAAGATGACCCATGCTTATAAGGAAAGTTTTAAGACTTAAAATAATTCAATGGCAATTTTAAATAAGACATCCCATTGGCTTCAGGTTCAGGAAACTGCCCTGCTTTCATATTGATCTGAATCGCCGGTAGAATCAGCTTAGGCATACTCAGTCCTGAATCTCGCTGGTTGCGCATCTGAGCAAATTCAGTTTTGCTGATTCCCTGATGAATATGGATGTTCTGTGTTTTCTGCGTCTGGATATCAGATTCACACACGTACGATTCACGTGTTTCAGGCAGATAGTCATGACATAAAAAGACCCGGGTATCTTCTGGCAACTGAAACAGGCTTTGTACCGAATCATAAAGCTGTTCTGCGCTGCCTCGCGGGAAGTCACAACGTGCTGTACCATAATCTGGCATAAACAGGGTATCACCCACAAAAACCGCATCACCAATCACATAACTCAGACAAGCAGGCGTATGTCCCGGTGTTGGAATGTTATAGGCTTTCAGTGTTCCGATTTGGAACGACTCATGATCTTCAAATAAATAATCAAAGAGCTGCTGAGCCTTCCATTGTTTGATATCCAGATGATAAATCGCGCCAAAAGTTTCCTGAACAATACCAATTTTCTGGCTCATGGCGATCTTGCCACCTAACTCAGCTTTGAGATATTGTGCTGCAGTTAAATGATCAGCATGGACATGGGTTTCGAGAATCCACTCGACCGTTAAACCCTGCTTTTTAATATAGGCAATAATCTTATCGGCATGAATAGTGGATGTACTTGCTGATGCCGGATCGTAATCCAGAACGCTATCAATAATGGCGCAGGCTTTGGTCGCAGGATCACGTATAACATAACTGAAGGTATTGGTATCTTCGTGAAAAAAATCTTTTACTATAGGTAAATTTGACATCGTTAAGCTCCTGACCATTTACGGTGAATCCATACACCCACCAGCATTGCTACAATAAAATAGAGCACTTGATAGTGGCCCAAACCGATCAAGGTGAAACTTGGCGCCGGACAGATGCCGGCAATCCCCCAACCTGCACCAAATAAAACCGCACCCGTGATCAGCTTCTTATCTATTTGATTATCTTTAGGTAAATCAATAGGTTCATTAAATACTGTTTTCGGTTGCGCCGTACGTAATGCTTTCTGGAAGGGAATAAAGGCCACCACAATCGCCCCCATCATGACAAAGGCCAGACTGGCATCCCAGTCGCCAAACAGATCCAGGAAATCGAGTACTTTTTCCGGATTGGACATGCCCGATACCATCAGACCCACAGAGAACAGTGCACCAAATAAAAAGGCAAACAGATTTTTCATTTTAGAATGCTCCTGTGAGATGACGGATAATATAAACAGCGACAAAACCTGCAAACATAAAAGTCATGGTCGCGATAATAGAACGCTTAGACAGGCGACTGATGCCACAAATTCCATGACCACTGGTACAACCCGAACCCAGACGTGTCCCAAAACCCACCAGCAGACCTGCCACAATCATCATCAGTGGGCTGGCGTTCAATTCGATTTCAGGTTGTACAAACAGACCATAAATAAACGGTGTGAGGATCAAGCCTGATAAAAACCAGATTGCAGGTGTTTTAAACATGGTTTTTGAGTTTAATACTTGCCCAATCAAGCCACTGATCCCTGCAATACGGCCATTGACGTAAAGATAGCCAACTACGGAAAGCCCGAGCATTAAGCCGCCAATAAATGCGATGAGGAAGTCATGCATGATGAATTAATCCCTATACAATATACTTTTTTATATTATATAATAAAAAATATTAATCAAGCAGTTTTATGGTAAATTATGTAAACTGCACGGGCTACATCAAAAGTTGTGAGGACATTTATGGATATGATTGCTGAAAATGCCAAAATTGATTTTTCTCAAGTCGATTTCGTCAGCCAATGCCTAAAAGTTTTGGCCAATCCTGACCGTCTGAAAATCTTATGTGGCCTGGTCGACGGGGAAATGAATGTTCAGGAAATTGAAGAATCCACTGACATTCATCAACCTACACTTTCACAACAACTGACTGTCCTACGTAAGGCCGACATGGTCAGCACCCGACGTGAGGGTAAACAGATTTTCTATCGTCTGAGTGATCCCAAGGTCTTGAGCCTGATGCAAAAGCTGTACGAGCTGTATTGCGCCTAGCCCTGCTCTTAGTGCAGTTAAAAAATTCAATACAACCAAAAACCCTAGAGATTTTTTGAAATAAAAATTCTTAATTTTCAATATCGCATACAGATATAACCAATTCAAATCACATCCTTTGTTTATACAAAGAACTTTTTCTTCAACAAAAACCCTCGATGTATTCCCAATGTTTTGATCAGGCGATCACAACGCACTTTTAATTTTTAGCATAGGGACAGGTATAAAAATAATAAGACCCCTCTATGAAAACAAAAACGCCAGAGGTAAAGATCACTTGATGCAACTGGGACCTGTCATCAATTAGCTTAAGAAAATCTAATCTGTCCTCATTATTTTTTCATGACTAAACGCTATGCATTAACAGATGATCAGTGGGAACAGATTAAGGATCTGGTGCCCGGACGAGCAAGTACTGTTGGAGACTTCCAAAGACAGCAGGCTATTTGTTGAAGTAGTATTGTATCGGTATCATTCAGGTATTCCGTAGCGAGATTTAGCAGAACGCTTTGGGGATTTTAGAATCGTGCACACTCGCTTTAGCCCTAAAAATCCGGAATCATCACGTCCTCACAGTTCTGATTAATTTTTTAAAAATTTCCTTTCGATGCCCAGGCTTGCGCTAAACTCAAAGCATCTTATCGCACCGTAATGCACTGTTATGGAATTCAAGGCCTGGTATCAGCTTCGTAGATTTATTTATGACAATTTGCATAATGAAGAACACGAAAGCATCTTAAGTCGCGTCATCAATATATTTCTGATTATATTGATTATTGGGAATACTGCTGCCGTTTTACTTGAATCAATCAATGACCTCTATCAATCCTATCAGCTGCTGTTTGATGCCTTTGAATTATTCTCGATCTTTATTTTTACCCTGGAATATTTATTAAGATTTTGGGCCATTGCGGAAAAAGACCCCTTTGAAGGTGCATGGAAAAACCGATGGTTATGGATCCGTAGTGGCGGTGCCATCATTGACCTGTTGGCGATTCTCCCGGCCTATATTAACTTCTTTGTGCATCTCGATTTACGCTTCCTGCGAATCCTTCGATTATTCAGATTACTCAAATTAACCCGTTATTTCGTCTCCCTGCAGATTTTATTGCGGGTGATCAAGCGCGAAAAGGGCTCATTTCAGGCGGTTATTTTTATCCTGCTGATCATGATCATCATCGCGGCGGCTGGAGTATATGTGGTTGAAAATAAGGCTCAACCAGAAGTCTTTAGCTCCATCCCTGCATCCATGTGGTGGGCAGTGGTGACACTGACCACGGTCGGCTATGGTGATGTGACACCAATCACCCCCTTAGGCCGCTTTCTAGGGGCTTTAATTACTATTTTAGGGGTGGGTCTGGCAGCGCTTCCTGCGGGTATTCTGGCAAATGGTCTGGCCAATGAGCTGAGACAGCGCAAGCACAAACTGGAATTAAGATTTCGTGAACTGCTCGATGATGCAGAAATTGACTTAATTGAAGATCAAGAAAAAATTGAAATTTTACGTAAAGAAGTCGGACTGAGCAAAGAACAAATGCAGGATATCCTGTTAGAACTTATTCATGAGCGTAAGAAAGAACAACTCGAGCAGGAAAAAAACAAATATTTCTTCTGTCCACATTGTGGGCATAAGTTACCTGATTAAATTCGAACGTCAATGCAAGCGTATCATCACGAGCATCAGACCATTGGGTATGACGCTCGTTGCAGACAGATACTATTCACTCAATCCACTCGACTGAATCAGGATCAAATCCTCTCAGGCCAAAAATGCAGCGATGTCTTCCGCTACTGCCCGAGCTGTCCGGGAAACCCCGACCAGCGTGGCCGAAGCAGCACCGGTCCATTCTCCATAGCCCACCAGCCATAAATTTGGTACCTGAACAGAGCGGCCATTCTGAACCGCAATGGTACGGTTCTGCTTGATAATCCCAAGACTACTGAGGTGATTCAGCGCCGCCTTAAATCCTGTACACCAGATCACCACATCCACATGCGCTGTGCTGCCATCTTCCCAAATCACGCCATGTTCTGTAAAAGCTGAAAATGGAGGCCTGCTCTGCAAAATGCCTCGCTCACGTGCATCTTTAACTGAATCAATCATGACAATATCACCCAACCCCCCAATGGGCTGCTCAATCTTTCTACCTTCCTGCTGGGCTTTCAGGCGCTCAGTCGCCCTTAAGAACAGGACACGGCCATCGACATCATCTGCCAGAAACTGCGGCGGTGTCTGGGTGATCCAAAGCGTTTCGGCCACCTGAGATACTTCTGCCAAGATTTGTGCACCAGAGTTACCGCCACCCACCACCATGACTTTCTTGGTTTTAAATAACTCAGCATTTTTATAATCTGCGGAATGCAGTTGTACGCCCTGAAAATGCTCACGGCCGGCATACTCGGGAATAAATGGTTGGCTCCATGTCCCTGTAGCGCTTACCACCGCTTTGGCTTTCCAGGATTGTTCCCCGGCATAAACCTCTAAATACTGGCCCTTACTTTCCACGCGTTCCACACGCACCGGACGAACTACAGGAAAGTGATAGCGCTGCTCATAGGCGGTCAAATAATCGATCACCTCATTGCGGGTCGGATAGGTCTGTTCGGTCGCCGGCATCATCCAGCCTGACAGCGAACTCCAGCTATTCGGGGAGAAAAGGCGCAAGGACTCCCAGGCATGCTGCCAGGCACCTCCAGGCTGAGGCTGATCATCTAGGATGATAAACGGAATGTTCTTACGCTTTAAGAAATAAGCCGTGGACAAACCGGCCTGTCCACCACCGATGATGATCACATCAACTTCAGCTTGTAATTGAGCCAAAATATTTCCCCCCTTCTTTATTGTCATCAAATAAAAACCCAGCCTGCTTATCAGACTGGGCGTATTTCATAAAATTTTCAAGCGTTTAAATTAGCCTTCCATTGCTCAAGATACTTTTCAGTCTCTCTGATCACCTAGAATTTATAAACTACGCTGATTTACCCGTTTGGAAAGCTCTTCAGCCGATTCCTTGCGTTCCGAATAACGGTTGGTCAAATAAGCACTTTGCCCACGGGTTAGTAAAGTAAACTTATACAGTTCTTCCATCACATCGACAATCCGGTCATAGAATGCTGATGGCTTCATTCGTCCATCTTCTTCAAATTCCAGGAATGCTTTTGGAATTGAAGACTGATTTGGAATCGTGATCATCCGCATCCAACGCCCCAAAACACGCATCTGGTTCAGACTATTAAAGGACTGTGATCCCCCACTGACTTGCATCAAGGCAAGGGTTTTTCCCTGAGTGGCACGAATTGCACCCCCTGCCAGAGGAATCCAGTCAATCTGGGATTTAAAGATGGAACTCATAGAACCATGGCGTTCCGGTGAACACCACACCATACCTTCAGCCCATGCCAGAAGCTCATGCAGTTCTTTTACTTTTGGATGTTCAGTATCAGCATCTTCCGGTAAAGGTAGCCCTTTGGGATGGAAGATTTTGACTTCTGCCCCAAAATATTCAAGGATTCGACCAGCTTCAAGAACTGCAAGGCGACTGTAAGAACGTTCCCGATTAGACCCATAGAGCAGTAAAATCCGAGGAGGATGAGCTAGTTCTTTGGCTTGGACTTTTTCAAAGGTGGGTTGTTCAATAAGATTTGGATCTACGTTAGGCAGGTTCATCGGATCAAGCCTCTTTAAAATATTTCTTTCTTAGCCACAGTGAAACACTCACTAAAGCAATTAACACAGGTACTTCAACCAATGGCCCAATAATCGTGGTAAAAGCAACCGGCGAAGCGATACCAAAAGTTGCAATAGCGACTGCAAGTGATAATTCAAAATTATTTCCAGCCGCAGTAAATGAGATTGCAGCAGTTTTTGGATAATCATTGCCCATCCATTTACTCATAAAGAAGCTAATAAAGAACATGGCCACAAAGTAAATGATTAAAGGAATCGCGATGCGTAAAACTTCCAGTGGAAGACTTACGACATCCCCCCCTTTTAAGCTAAACATCGCCAAAATCGTAAACAGCAAAGCCATCAAACTCAGCGGGCTGATTTTTGGAATGAACTTGTTTTGATACCATTCTACGCCTTTTTGTTTCACCAAAATTAAGCGCGTTAAGAAACCCAATAAGAACGGAATTCCAAGATAAACCAGAACAGCATGGGTAATGGTCCAGAAGCTAAGATTGATCACTTGAGCTTCAATACCAAAATATGGCGGAAGGAAGGTCAGGAATAACCAGGCATAGGTACTGAAGAATAAAATCTGGAAAATACTGTTAAACGCCACCAATGCTGCAACATATTGGTTATCACCACAGGCCAGACCATTCCACACCAGTACCATGGCGATACATCGAGCTAAACCAATCAGGATCACGCCTGTCATATACTCTGGATAGCTATGCAAAGAAATCACAGCCAACGCAAACATCAGTACCGGAGCAATCAACCAGTTTTGAATTAAAGATAGCGTCAGGGTTTTCTTATCCTTAAACACTTGCGGCAAGGTCGCATAATCCACTTTTGCCAGGGGTGGATACATCATCAGAATCAGACCAATCGCGATTGGAATATTGACTGAATTAATACTGAATTGATCCAGAGCAACCGATGCTTGAGGAAAAAAGTTTCCTATGGCGATGCCTAACGCCATGGCAATAAAAATCCAGAGCGTCAGGTTGCGATCTAAAAAGGACATGCGTTTTTCAGACATGTGACTTACTCAACATTCGAAATTTGATTAATCGCTGCAATCAATTGCGAGCGAGAAAGCTCATTTACGTTAAGTTTAAACAAAGCATCCAGGCGACGATTGATATGTTCAACAGTGCTCATAAAGGCTTTCATTTTTTCTTCTTTATCCACCTCTAAATGGGACGGATCAGACAGGCCCCAGTGCGCCTTGATCGCTCCGCCAAGATAAAGAGGACACGCTTCCTGTGCTGCCGCATCACAGACGGTAATCACCACGTCTAGCTGATACTGTTCACAGGCATCAATGCTTTTGCTGGATAAGCCTTCAGTCGACAAGCCCAGATTGTGCAGGGTTTCAAGCGTCAAGGGATGCACCTGACCGGAAGGTTTGCTGCCGGCACTGTAAGCGACCCAGCCTTCTGGCGCACGGCTATTGAACAACACTTCAGAGAGAATGCTGCGGCAACTGTTCCCCGTACATAAAAACAAAAATTTCATGAAAACTTACTCGCAATGGCTCTGAATCGATAGAGCGGAAGAATCAAATAAAACCGGAACCTCACTAGCTTTTAGCACGTCCAGAATTTCAAAACACCAGGCCGGCAATTGCTGATTAATGCTGTAGTACACCCACTGGCTTTGCCGGCGATCGTTGAGTAAACCACAAGAACGTAACAAGGCCAGATGACGTGAAATTTTCGGCTGGCTTAACTGCAGTTTATCGGTCAGATCACAGACGCATTGCTCTTTGTTTTGTGCAATTAGCAGGACAATACTGAGACGTGTTTCATCAGATAAACATTTAAAAAACTGAACGTGGTCCATAATTGCTCCCATTTTTTATGCAAATATACACATATCCATATATATGGTAAAGATGACCTGTCAAAAATGATATCCAGATCAGAATATGCCTACCAGAAAGCGCTCGCTTGAACAATTTCCCGCTTTTTCCGATATAGATCATCGTCAATGTGTTTTTCAGATAAAAAAGCTCCAATCAAGTTGAAGCTTTTTCGCATGGGGGGACACTTTATTTTACCCGATTGCCCTGTTCATCCACGATGATTTCACCGTCTTCTTTGGCAAAGGCAGAATATCCAGTACCACTTCCGATGGACGGCATAATCGGGTTCCAAACTCGGTAACCACCAACGGGCGATTGATCAGGATCGGATGTTGCAGCATGGCATCCAGCAGTTTCTCATCGCTCCAGCCGGCATCATCCAGATTCAGCTCGGTGTAGGGATCGACATTTTTACGGAGCACTTCACGAACCGTCAAACCGGCATCCCGAATCATGTTGACCAGCTGATCTTTCGAGGGTGGCGTAAGCAGATATTCGATCACTTCCGGCTCAATTCCCGCATTGCGAATTAACGCCAGCGTATTGCGTGAGGTGCCACAGGCCGGGTTATGATAAATTTGGACTTTTGGCATTTGATTCATGAGCTTCCCTCTTATCAATGAATCATAGTTTTATATATGAATATACGCATATTCGCAATATAAAATATATGTGCTTTATGAATAAAATCTGAGATGAGGACTCTAAAACCATTGGAAACAGTTTCAAAATGAGGCTGTCTTATGTCTAGGATACTGGGAGCAGTCCAGTTGATCCGGATGCTTATTACGGAGACATGCAATCTGATGACATTATTATGGTTCGTTACGGTGATGATGCTACTTTCAAAAATTAGTTATTGAGACAAATGGAAAAAGATATCTTCAGGCTCTAAGTCCAGAGTTCAAGCCAAATATTATTGAGTTAAACAACCAATGTATATTTGTAGGTCAGGTAGTTAACTATATACGCTATGTTTATCGAGCGAGAACAAGATTTAGAAAGAATTAACAAAAGCCAATATATTCAGCGTTGTCTAAATTGATAAAATCGCCGTTTTCTACAGAAAATTTAAGATTGTTAAGGATTGAAGTGAATATTCAAAATGATTTACCAGAACTAAGTAATTACAGTGAGTTAAGCAGTAAAGAGCAATTAACTATCCATCAAATGCTTATTTCGTACGTACGCTCAGATCACCTCTATAATATTATCTTGACCCATAATGTTGAACCTTACGACTTAGTTAAACTTGTAAGTATTAGTTTTGAGAATAGAGATGCTGCTATCTGGGTTCATTTTGAAACTATTACAGCTGAGAGACTGACAATGCCTCTCGATTTTATTTCAAGAATAGAAGTATGTAATTACGAAGTTTTTTAAGACTAGAATCGAGTCCCCCTAGCGTGGGGATTTATGTTAAATAAGATCTAAGCCAAAATAGAAATACTCCTGGTAACATACATAAGAAGCCAGCAGCTTTTGCAGCCATATAATTCTTGACCTTTTTATGGGAAATATGTGGTCTAAAAATTATCCCTGTAAAACATCATATAAATCCTATAATTATTAGAAACGATGACATGATTTTAATCTCTTATTTTTCTAAGTTCATATTAAACAATCCGATATGTACGAGTTCTCTTTTATAAGATTCTCTATATAATTCAAAGTTAAATAACAATAAACTTTATATTTTTTCTTATATGTGAAGCTTATCCCAAAAAATTTAAAGGAAACTATATACCAGCTCTTATAAGATTGTCCCCCCCAATGCGTACAATGAAGATAAACTGTTGAATGATTTGGATAAATCACTAAATTAATATAAATATTATTATAATATAAAGGGTTAGACACTTTTCCTTTCGACTTTACAATTTCCTTTCGTTGTTAATAATTAAGATACATTTAAAATGCTTCTTTAGAACTATAATTTTGAAAATTTTTTGGTAGCTTCGATTCATTATGACTTTTTATATATTTCTAATACTTATGAATATCGCAGCTATAATGGCAGTGATTGCATTTTTTCATAAGTAATAAGAAAATTACATCTTGGTATTTCTAACCGCAGGCTAATTTTAAATTTCATTATAAAAATAAATTTCTTTAAGTATTATTTTTAGTATAAATTTCACACATTTCTATATAATACCTATTTTAGGCTCCCGTTTATAAGAATTACTCATATATTGGGTATTTCGCATATATATTAGACCTCTTGCGAAAGTAAAAACCACCTCAATATAAATTTCATGAGATATCAGAAATTAAATCGTTTTTCAGATTCTGAATTCAAAC